>JBAUIQ010000303.1:0-34817 GCA_049683075.1 Pacificimonas sp. | reverse complement strand
GCGTAAATGTGGGTTTCGGCCTTCGCGCCGGGGTGCGTACAGGCGCCCGTGCGAGCCGGGCCGACGCCTTGTGCATATTTCCAAAGCGCGCCGGACTGGTAGTCATTCTGGCGCGGCTGCCAATTCGTGCAGCGTTCGGCGAGCGTGGCATCGTCGACATCAAGGTCGATAACACCCGTATTTGCGTCGATGACGATGCGGTCACCATTTTCGACGAGCGCAATCGGCCCGCCATCCGCGGCCTCCGGTCCGACATGGCCGATGCAGAAGCCGCGTGTCGCGCCGGAAAAGCGCCCGTCGGTGATCAGCGCGACCTTGTCGCCCATACCTTGGCCGTAGAGCGCCGCTGTCGTTGACAGCATCTCACGCATGCCGGGGCCACCTTTCGGCCCCTCGTAGCGGATGACGAGAACGTCGCCCTCCTGATATTCGCGAGCCTCCACGGCGGCGAAGGCATCTTCCTCGCAATCGAAAACGCGCGCCGTGCCCTCAAAGCGAAGTGTCTCCATGCCGGCGACTTTCACGATCGCGCCATCAGGGGCGAGCGTGCCCTTCAAGCCGACAACGCCACCGGTCGGCGTGATCGGGGTCTTCACATCGTAGATGACGTCCTGATCCGGGTTCCAGCTTATGTCATGGAGATTTTCAGCCAGTGTCTTCCCCGTAACTGTCATACAGTCGCCATGCAGAAATCCGCCGGCCAGCAGCGTCTTCATGGCCATGTAAATGCCGCCTGCCGCGTGCATGTCCTTCGCGACATATTTCCCGCCCGGTTTCAGGTCTGCGATGTAGGGCGTTGACTTGAAAATTTCAGCGACATCGAACAGATCGAAGTCGATCCCCGCCTCCGCCGCCATGGCCGGAAGATGGAGAGCGGCGTTGGTCGATCCACCCGTAGCCGCGACGATCCGCGCAGCGTTTTCAAAGGCTTCGCGTGTACAAATGTCACGCGGACGGATATTCTTTTCGAGCATGTCCATCACCGCACGTCCGGCGGCGATGGCGTAGTCCTCGCGGCTTTCGTGCGGCGCGGGGGCCATGTTGGAATTGGGAAGGCTCAGCCCGATGGCTTCGGCAACGCAGGCCATGGTGTTCGCGGTAAACTGGCCGCCGCAAGCGCCGTGACCGGGACAGGCAACTTTTTCGAGCGCGGTCAGATCCTTTAGTGGGCAGTTCCCGGCAGCGTGGCTGCCGACGGCCTCAAACACGTCGACCACGGTAACGTCGCGGTTTTCGTAGCGGCCCGGAAGGATGGAGCCGCCATAGACGAACACGCTGGGCACGTTGAGACGCAGCATGGCCATCATCATGCCGGGGAGGCTCTTGTCGCACCCGGCGAAGGTCACGAGCGCGTCATAGCAATGTCCGCGCACGCTGAGTTCGACGCTGTCAGCAATGACCTCCCGACTGGCAAGCGAGGACTTCATGCCCTGATGCCCCATAGCGATGCCGTCGGTGACAGTGATGGTGTTGAACCGGCGTGGCATGCCGCCGGCGGCTTTTACACCCTCGCGGCAGACGTCCGCCTGATCGTTCAAAAGTGTGTTGCAGGGCGCGCTGTCATTGCCCGCCGAAGCGATGCCGACGAAGGGGAGTGCAATCTCCTCCTCGGTGAGGCCCATGGCGTAGTAATAGCTGCGATGCGGCGCGCGCTCCGGCCCGACCGAAACGTGGCGGCTGGGCAGTTTCGATTTGTCGACCATCAAGGCTCTCTCTTCCGTATCATCGCGTCTTCTGAATATGCCGGATGAGCGCCGCAAGTGTTTCGGTCCAGCGCGCTATGCCCGCATCGTCGGCCAGCAGGTCCTGTCGCACTTCGATGAAGAGATAGGGGAGCCCGCGCGCCTCTGCGTGGCGGATGACGGTCTATCCAGTCAGCGCGCCGGAATAGGGCTCATTGTCGCCAACAGTTAGGCCCTTTTGTCTAAGCCAGTCGATGGCGCGCGCGGCCGTCGCCCCGTCTTCATTGTAGAGAAGACCGACCTGCCAGGGCCGGACCGCTGCCGGGCTCGTTCGCAATTTATCCGTAAAACTGTGCAAGGACACGAAAAGTCGCGCGCGGCGTCGGTCCAATTCCGCTTCGATCGCTTCATGATAAGCAGCGTGGAGCCGCACTCTTTCGCGACGATCAGCAGCCGTTAGAACTTGGTTTCCCGTTATGATCGCGCCGTCGCTTTCGCGGGGCGCAAAGCCCGGTTCGTTCGGGTCTCGATTGGGGTCGGCGACGAGGCGGGATACGGTTGCGATGACAGCAGGCGCGTCAAGCTCTCGCGAAAGCGCACGCGTCAGCGGGTCTATGCCAATATCGACGGCGATGTGGCGGCGCAGTTCTGCTGCCGGAACGCCTAGATCGACCCCCGTCGGTACCCTCGACCCGGCATGATCGGCCACCAGCAGGAGATCGGCGCGGCCATCGAGAATGTCGGGAGCAGTCATCCGGCGCGACGTGCCAGCCGTGGCGGAAAAAGGAAAGGCCGCCGCGACGGGAGATCGCGACGACCTTCATCTCACCGCACCGCCAGGGAGGGCATTGGTGCGGGCCTTTGGTCGAGACTTAGCGCTGGGCCAGCTCTTCCTTCTCGATGCCAAGCGCCTTCAACGCCTGTTTGAACTTCTTCGACGCGCCACGTTCGTTACCGGCCTCGCAAAGAGCGGCGCCGATTTCGGCCTTGGAAACGGCACGGCGGGCAGCGCGGTCCTCGGCACCAATAGCGGCGGCGCGGATGTCGGCGGGCATCGTCTCGCACTGACGGTCATAATCGGTTGCGGCGTGGACGGGCGCGAAGGCCGTGCCGACGGTCAACGTGGTCAGGGAAACAGCGATGGCAAGTGACGTAAGGCGGCTCATGGAGGATCCTTTCGAGGTTTTTTGAGTTTCACTCAACTAACTGAGCAGTGCTTTAAGTGCCACTCAAAACAGATGCAAGATTTTTCTGAGTCGCAATCAAATGCCACAATTCGACCGTCGCCGAAGCGATTAACCGATTAATTTTATAGAATTCTCTTAATCTTCACTGCCCAGCTTCAAGCTGAGAGTACGGCGTTCGTCACATTCGGAAGGCGCTTCAGCCGATCCGCAAAGTCGGAGTCGACGCGGGTTGAGTCGGTCACGCGAATGCGCGCCTGGCCACCGTTGGCAAGCGGAAGAGTGAGGACAAGTCGATCGCGACCGGAAACGCCCTCAAGCAAAGGCAAGAGCGCCGCCAACCCTGCAATACCGTCCATCGTCACGACGATCTCGGCGGGCGTCGTCTGCGCCATGTCGCTAAGCAACGACGCGCTACGAACCGCGAGGCGGGGCGCATCGTCCTCCGGCGACCAGCGGAGTTCGCAATTCAGGAGAACGCATTCACCGCTACGCGCCGCCTCTTCCAACGCGTCCTGGGCGTCCTTGTCGAAGGCGCTGGCGAAGAACTGCCCGCCCTGATCGCTGAGCTGCGCGAAGGCGTATTTGCTACCACCCTTCTGCGGCTCGCGCCAACGCACCCCATCGACCAAGGCTGCGAGGATCGCGCTTTCGCGGCCGCCGCCCGGCGGCCCGCCGCGCTCGCAAATTTCCGCGAAACTGCGCACGTGGAGGGCAGCGAGGACATGGCTATAGGCGCTCAGGGGATGCGCGGCGAAGAAGAAACCATAGGCGTCGCGCTCATGCGCCATCGCGTCGGCGCGCTTCCAAGGCTCGACATTCTTCGGCGGCATCAGCGCGATTTCCCCACCGCCGCCACCGTCGCCGCCAAAAAGCGCGCCCTGATTGGTGCGCCGCGCTTCTGCCGCGCTGTTGGCTGCCGCGAGGATCGATTCCGCCATTGCATGGGCGGCGCCGCGGTTCGGCTCCAGCTCGTCGAACGCGCCCGCGCCGATCAGTTGCTCAATCTGGCGCTTGTTGAGGAGCTGAGGATCGACGCGATTGGCGAAGTCGCCGAGCGAGGCGAATTTTCCGTTCGCGTCCCGCTCCGCTACGATACCCTGCATGGCCTTCATGCCGACACTCTTCAACGCGGCCAGGCCCCAGCGAACCGCCTTACCATCCTCCGTAGTCTCTACCGTGAAGTCGGCGTCGGAGCGGTTGATGTCGACGGGTAGGCAGTCGACTTCGGACCGGCGGGCGTCTTCGATGAAGGCGGCGAGCTTGTCGGTGAAGGAAATGTCGAACGCCATGGTCGCGGCGTAGAATTCCGCCGGATAATGCGCCTTCATCCACGCCGTCTGGTAGCTGACGAGGGCATAGGCGGCGGCGTGCGATTTGTTGAAGCCATAGCCGGCAAACTTCGCGACGAGGTCGAAGATGCGGCCCGCCTGCCCCGCCTCGACGCCGCGTTCTTCGGACCCGGACATGAAACGGACACGTTGCGCGTCCATTTCCTCCTTTTTCTTCTTGCCCATGGCGCGGCGGAGAAGATCGGCCTCGCCGAGCGAGTAACCTGCCAACTCTTGCGCGACCTGCATCACTTGTTCCTGATAGATGATGACGCCGTAGGTTTCGGAGAGATATTGTTCGAGGCGCGGATGCAGATAGTCGGGCTTCTCCTGCCCGTGCTTCCGCCGTGCGAACTGCGGAATATTTTCCATCGGGCCCGGACGGTAGAGCGACACGAGCGCGATGATGTCTTCGAACTTGTCCGGCTTCACCTGCGACAGCGCGCGGCGCATGCCTTCAGATTCAAGCTGAAATACGCCGACCGTATCGCCGCGCGACATGAGTTCGTAGACGGCCGGATCGTCCCACGGGATCGTCGAAAGATCGGGCCGCTCGCCGCCTGCCCGCTCGATCAGGTCAAGGCCGCGCTGCAACACGCTGAGCGTCTTGAGACCAAGGAAATCGAACTTCACGAGGCCCGCCTGCTCGACATATTTCATGTCGAACTGGGTCACCGGCATCTCTGAGCGCGGATCGCGATAGAGCGGCACCAGCTCGGCCAGCGGTCGGTCGCCGATAACGACGCCCGCCGCGTGCGTGGATGAATGCCGCACCATGCCCTCGATCTTCAGCGCGAGATCGATGAGGCGCGCGACGTCGCCATCCTGCTTGCGCTCTCGGCGAAGGTCGGCATTAGCCTCGAGCGCCGTCTTCAGATCCTGCGGGTTCGCCGGATTGTTATCGATCATCTTGGCGAGGCGATCGACCTGACCATAGGGCATCTGCAGAACGCGCCCGACGTCTTTCAGAACAGCGCGCGCCTTCAGCTTCCCGAAGGTAATGATCTGCGCCACCCGGTCGGCGCCATAGCGGTCCTGCACATAGCGAATGACCTCGCCGCGCCGGGTTTCGCAGAAGTCGATGTCGAAGTCGGGCATCGACACGCGCTCCGGGTTCAGGAAGCGTTCGAAGAGGAGGCCCAGCCGGATGGGATCCAGATCTGTGATGGTGAGCGCCCAGGCGACGACCGAACCAGCGCCTGAACCTCGCCCCGGCCCGACGGGAATGCCTTCGCCCTTCGCCCAGCGAATGAAATCGGCGACGATCAGGAAATAACCCGGAAAGCCCATCTGCTCGATAACGCCGAGTTCGTAGTCGAGCCGTTCGCGATACGGCGCGCGGTCGTCTTCGGACATATCGCCGAGCCGGGCGTCAAGGCCTTCCGAAGAAAGACGGCGAAGCTCTGCGCGTTCGCCCTCATCGTCGCCCGCGAGGCTCGGCAGGATCGGGGCGCGCTCCGGCGCACTAACGGCGCAGCGCCGGGCGATGACCGCAGTGTTGGCAAGTGCCTCCGGAAGGTCGGCAAACAAGGCCCGCATTTCGCGCGGGCTCCGCATGTAATTCGCCGCATTGGATTTCCGCCGATCCTCGATTTCGACGTAGGTCGAATTCGAGATGCACAGCATGGCATCGTGCGCGCGGCTAAAGCCCTCGTCGGGAAAGCAGGCCGGGTTGGTCGCCACGATGGGCAGGTCGAGCCCGAGGGCGAGGTCGAGCAGTGCGACCTCCGAGCCCTGTTCGACGGGATCGCCGGTGCGAGCGATTTCGACGTAGAGGCGGTCCGCGAAGATCGACTTCAGGCGCTCCGCATAGGCCTCGGCATCGTCCGACTGACCTGCAGCAAGCAGGCGCGCGATGGCACCGTCGGCGGCGGCGGTGAGGCAAATGAGGCCGTCAGCCGAGCCAGCCAACTCATCGAGCGACAGCTTCGGCCCTTCGGCCGGATCGCTGTTAAGATGCGCCGTGGAAATCAGTGCAACGAGATTCTGGTAACCCGCTTCGTCCTGCGCCAGCAGCACCAACGAATCCGTCACCGCCTTTCCGGCGACGGTTCGTCCACCGGGACGCTCGCTCGTGAGGAGTGAACCGATGATCGGCTGGATGCCCTTGCCCGACATCTTCTGCGAGAATTCCATCGCACCGAACAGCACGTCGCGATCGGTGAGCGCGGCGGCGGGCATTTTCGCCTTTTCGCACAGCGCGGCGATGGTTTCGGGGAACATCGCCCCCTCAAGCATCGAATAGGCCGACTGCACGCGCAGCGGCACATAAGGCAGCTCGGCCAGGTCCAGGGCGGGCGCGAGAGCGGGGGCGGCAGCGGGCATTCTTACCGCCTAACCGACCCCGACTGATTCGTCAGCGCGGCTCTGGGGCGGTCCGGTAAATTTGCTCCTGCGCGGCAAAATATCCGGCATGGACCTGCGGGTCTGTGTCGAAGTGCATGACCTGGCGTGTTTCCGCCGTGAAGGCGGGCCAATCCGGCAGCCGGTCCGTGTTGGGGTTGCCGGTACGCGCAAAGGCGATCCACGCTTCCGACATCTGATCAGCGATAGGCTGGTTCGCCGCGGGGTCGCCCGCAATGGACTGGCTGTATTCGGTGTTGTCGAACATGAAGGCGAGATCGAGCGCGTGCATCGCGCCAAGCGCACCGCCCATTACCGGCGAGCCCCAGTCGAGCTGATAGAGCCAGACCGGCGCCGCACCTTCTTCGGCAGCGCGGCGCTTGGCAGCGAGCACGGCGCCACGCCGGAACGTCAGGTCACTGGCGATGGCGGCAAGGATTTCGAACGCGGACGCTTCCGGCATCAGCATGCGATAGGCCGCCGTCAGCGCTGCGGCCTCACTACTCCCCATGAAGGGAGCAAGCCGCGCAGGCAGGTCTCCGAAACCGATCGTAAAGACCGATGGATCAGCCGCTAGGAACAGGCGCATCTCGTCCTTGGTCGTTCCCATCAGCAGCGGAACCGTCGGTGACGGTACATCTGCTGCACCCGGCTCGCGCACGACGTTGCGACTGTCATAGGAATAGCCGAACGCCATCCCCTCACCGCGCTCTTCCAAAGCCTCGATTGCGGCAATGATGCCCTCGGCGGAGGCGGCCTCAAGACCGGCGACGTCTTCGACGCCCAGTTCAGCCATCAAGCGATCCCGCGCGGCGGCGACCTCTTCCTGGGTTTTCGTATTGAACTGCGAGCCGGACTGTACGATGGCGCGGTCGAACAAGCCCTCGGCGGCCGGTATGGCCATCAGGTTGAAGACCTTTCCGCCACCACCGGATTCGCCAAAGATCGTGACGGTCTCGGGATCGCCGCCAAAGCCCGCAATGTTATCGCGCACCCATTCAAGCGCCATCACCATGTCGAGGCTGCCGACATTCGCGCTGTCCGCATAGGCGTCGCCCATGCCGTCGAGATCGAGATATCCGAAGGCGTTCAGCCGATGGTTGACAGTAACGAGAACGACGTCACCACGCTGAGCGAGATTGACGCCATCGTACACGCGCGCCGCGCCGGAGCCGGAGGTGAAGCCGCCGCCGTGGAACCAGACCATGACGGGCCGTGACTCGTCGTCGACTGCAGGTGTCCAGACATTGAGGAACAGGACGTCCTCGCTCGTGCCCTCGTCCGGAACCGGAGCCCAGTCGGAAAACAGCGCCGTCGTCAGCTGTGGCTGCGGGATCGCATCGCCCCAGCTCGTCGCGTCTTTCACGTCGGCCCAAGGCATCGGCGGCAGCGCTGGCTGGAAGCGCCTGTCCGACGTGTCCGCGCCATAGCGAATTCCCCGAAACACGGCGACGCCGTCGTCCATCAGGCCGCGAACGTCGCCATATTGGGTTGCGGCGACGGGGGCCGCCTCGTCCTGAGCGGCTGCAGGTGACACGGACAACCCTAAGACGGCGAGCGACGTGAGAAGATGACGTACGATCATAGGGAACGTCATAGCCGCATCGGTCGCAGCACTAACCTCTTACAAATCCTCGCGCTGAACCAGCTGGCCTTCGTGCAGTTCGACAATACGGTCCATCTGCGCGGCGAGCGCGACATTGTGCGTCGCGATGAGCGCCGCGCTTCCCTTGCCGCGCACAACCTTCATGAACTCGGCGAGCACACGCGCCGACGTCGCCTCGTCGAGATTTCCTGTGGGTTCATCCGCAAGCACAAGGACCGGCTTATTGGCGAGCGCGCGGGCAACGGCGACACGCTGCTGCTCGCCGCCGGAGAGCTGGCTCGGGCGGTGCGTCAGCCGCTGGCCAAGCCCGAGTTCGGTGAGGAGATCGCGCGCATGGCCGAGCGCCACTTTTCGCCCCTCACCCGCGATAAGCTGCGGCATCACGACATTCTCTTCGGCTGTGAAGTCGGGGAGGAGGTGGTGGAACTGATAAACGAAGCCCAGCTTCTCGCGCCGGACGCGCGTTCGCATGAAGGCGTCCGCCGTTTCGACCGCCTCGCCGTCGATGGCGATGCGACCGTCGAAGCCGCCTTCCAGAAGGCCGATGGCCTGCAGCATCGTTGACTTGCCACTACCCGATGGCCCGAGCAGCGCGACGATCTCACCCGGCCCGACAGCGAGGTCGACGCCGCGCAGAACGTCGATGGTAACCGACCCTTGCGTGAAACTGCGCGACAGGCCGGTGACGTCGAGAACGGGGCTACTCATAACGCAGCACCTCGACCGGGTCGGTATTCGCTGCCTTCCAGGCGGGATAGAGTGTCGCGAGGAAACTCAGCACCAGCGCGATGACGCAAATGGCGATGACTTCGACCGGGTTCGTGCGCGCCGGGAGCTCGCTGAGGAAGCGGATCGACGGATCCCAAAGGTCGACCCCTGTCAGCGCGCCGATACCCTCGACGACGTTTTGACGAAAGGCGAGGAAAGTGAAGCCGAGGAGGAGGCCGAGTCCAATGCCCGCCGCACCAATCAACGTGCCGACAGTCACGAAAACGCGCATCATCGCGCCGCGCCCTGCGCCCATGGTGCGGAGGATGGCGATGTCCTTGGTCTTGGCGCGCACGAGCATGATGAGGCTGGTGAGGATGTTGAAGCAGGCGACGATGACGATGAAACCGACGACGACGAAAAGGACGGTGCGCTCGACCTGAAGCGTTTGAAACAGGACGCCGTTCATCTGCCGCCAGTCGACCAGCACACCACGCCCGGCGACGATCTGCTGCACCGGCGCGAGGATCGTGTCGACGGCATCGGCATCCTCGACGTCGATAGTGAGGAGGCCGACATCCTCGCCGAGCCGGAGATACACCTGCGCGTCCGCCATCGGCATCAGGACCATGGTCTTGTCATACTCGAAGATGCCGACCTCGAAGATCGCGCCGACCTGATAGGGAACGATGCGCGGGGTCGTGCCAAACGGCGTGACCTGCCCCTCCGGCGAGATAAGGCTGATCGTATCGCCGACACCGACACCCATCTGTTCGGCAAGACGCGAGCCGATCGCGACGCGCGGTTCGTCGCCACGCCAGACGGTCAGGAAGTCGCCCTGCACGACGCCGCCTGCCAGCTCGGGGATCGTGCCGAGATCCTGAAAGCGCATGCCCCGCATCAGGACGGGACTGGCGCGGTTGCGATAGCTGGCAAGCAGCGGTTGTTCGATGAGCGGCGTCACGGAGGTAACGCCGGGAAGATCGTTGATCTGGTCGACGAGCGGGTCCCAATCGGCGAGCTGCCCGCCAAACCCTTGCACGACGGCGTCGCCGTTGAGACCGTTGATGCGCTCGAACAGTTCGGCGCGAAAGCCGTTCATGACCGACATGACTGCAATCAGCGCGGCGACGCCGAGGGCAACGGCGATCAGGCTGATGACGGCGACAAGGAAGATGAAGCCTTCGCCGCGGCCGGGCAGCAGATAGCGGCGCGCAAGGGTCCGTTCGTAGGCGGTAATCATCTAGAAAGGCCCCACTCGCTGCGGCGTTTCACGCCGCCACCATGGCCATAACGTCTTCCGGCGCAACTTCGCTACGTTCGCCCGTTCGCCTGTTCTTCACTTCGACCACACCGCTCTTTACCCCACGCGGTCCGACGATCACCTGCCAAGGCAAGCCGATGAGGTCCATACCAGCGAACTTCGCGCCACCGCGCTCGTCGCGGTCGTCGTAAAGGACGTCGATGTCGGCGCCCGTCAGCTTTGCGTAAAGGTCCGCGCAGGCTGCGTCACAGGCATCGTCGCCTTGGCGCAAATTGATGAGGCCGACATGGTAGGGCGCGATTTGTTCAGGCCAGACAATGCCGTCGTCGTCGTGACTCGCCTCGATGGCGGCGGCGGCAATGCGGGATACGCCGATGCCATAGCTGCCGCCCAGCGGATGAACCGTGCCGCCATCCTTGTCCTGCACGCTATAGCCCATCGACTTCGTATATTTATCGCCGAACGCGAAGATGTGGCCCACCTCAATACCGCGGCGTTTTAGGAGGCGGTCAGCTGGCACGGGGCAGTCCGCGACCTTCTCATGCTCCTCTTCCTCCATCGCATAGGTGGCGGACAGACGGTCGACGGCGTCGGGTGCTTCGATGTCGATGTCCTCAAGCGCAGCATCATAATAAATAGCGCTCTCGCCCGTGTCGGCGAGCACGTGAAACTCGTGGCTGAGGTCGCCGCCGATGGGACCGGTCGGCGCGCGGACAGGGACGGCCTTCAGGCCGAGCGCGGCGAAGGTTCGGAGATAGGCGCGGAACTGCGTCTGATAGCTCGCCGTCATGCCCGCCTCGTCGAGGTCGAAGCTGTAGGCGTCCTTCATCAGGAACTCACGGCCACGCATGACGCCGAAGCGGGGGCGCGTCTCGTCGCGAAACTTCCACTGGATATGGTAGAACATCTTCGGCAGGTCGCGATAGGATTTCGCCCCGCCCATGAAGATTGAGGTGATCATCTCCTCATTTGTGGGCCCGTAGAGCATGTCCCGGTCATGCCGGTCCTTGATGCGCAGCATTTCCGGGCCGTAGGCGTCGTAGCGACCTGATTCCCGCCACAGGTCGGCGGGCTGGATCGTCGGCATCAGCCATTCCGCCGCGCCCGCCCGGTCCTGCTCTCGCCTCACAATGTCAGCGATCTTCTGGAGGACGCGCTGGCCGAGCGGCAGCCAGGCGTAGATTCCTGCCGATGTTTGCCGGATCATTCCAGCGCGCAGCATCAGTTGGTGCGAGACGATCTCCGCATCCGACGGGGTTTCCTTGAGGATCGGCACGAAAGTTCGGGACATACGCATGGCCCGGGCGCTTAGCATGGCGACGAAGGCGTTCAAGCACGCCCGAGCGTTGCGGCGAGACAACAGCGCGGTAGCAAAATATCATCGGCGGACGGACTCAGCTTGCAGGACTGGGGTCCGGGATGCCAACCAGGTTGGGCATCGCAAGAGTTTCTCGTCGCGCATGCAGGATAGCGGGTCGGACGTTCTGGGGGGAACGGTCGGCCCGTTTTTCGTTTTTAGTCAGGCGTCCGGCATCGCGACCTACACCAGACGCGACTGCTTCACTGCCGCTTCGATAAAACTCTTGAATAGGGGGTGCGGATCGAAGGGTTTGGATTTGAGTTCCGGATGGAACTGTACCGCGACGAACCAGGGGTGGTCCGCACGCTCGACCGTTTCCGGGAGCAATCCATCGGGGCTTTCGCCCGCAATATTTAGTCCATCCGCTGCCATCGTCTCGCGATAGGCATTGTTGACCTCGTAGCGATGACGGTGCCGCTCGGAGATTTCGGTGTCGCCGTAAATGTCGGCAATCCGGCTCCCGGCCTCAAGTTTCGCGGGATAGGCACCTAGCCGCATCGTGCCGCCTAAGTCGCCGCCCGCCTCGCGTCGTTCGATACCGTCCTTCGTCATCCATTCCGTGATGAGCCCGACCACGGGTTCGGACGTTTCGCCGAACTCCGTCGTCGAGGACTTGGCGAGGCCGTGCGCGCGGGCGCTTTCGACGCAGGCAAGCTGCATGCCGAGACAGATACCGAAGAAGGGCACCTTCCGTTCGCGGGCAAAGCTGACGGCGGCGATCTTGCCTTCAGAACCGCGGCTGCCGAAGCCGCCCGGTACAAGGATGGCGTCTAGCGGCTCAAGTTCGTCAACATCAGGCGCGTCGCCCTCGAACAGCTCGCTGTCGAGCCATCGGATATTGACCTTCACCCGGTTGGCGAAGCCACCATGAACGAGCGCCTCCTGCAAAGACTTATAGGCGTCCTGCAGACCGGTATATTTGCCGACAACGCCGATCGTGACTTCGCCCTCTGGATTGCGGAAACGGTCCGAAATGTCGATCCAGCGCGACAGGTCCGGTGCGACGCGCGGAGCCTGGCCAAAGGCGCGGAGGACTTCGCGGTCGAGGCCCTCGTCATGATAGTTGAGCGGCACCTCGTAGATCGAGCTCGCGTCGAGCGCAGGAATAACCGCTTCTTTCCGGACGTTGCAGAACAACGCGATCTTCCGCCGTTCCTCGTCCGGCAATTCACGTTCGCAGCGACAGACGAGGATGTCTGGCTGGATGCCGAGCGAGGTCAGTTCGCGGACGCTATGCTGCGTCGGCTTCGTCTTCAGCTCACCTGCCGCAGCGATGTAGGGCACCAGGGTGACATGGATGAAAACGACGTTCTCGACACCGACGTCGTTTCTCAGCTGGCGGATCGCCTCGATAAAGGGCAGCGATTCAATATCGCCAACCGTGCCGCCGATCTCGCACAGCACGAAGTCTAGATCGTCCGTCAGGTTCTTGGCGAAATCCTGGATGGCGTCCGTGACGTGGGGGATGACCTGCACCGTCGCGCCGAGATAGTCGCCGCGCCGTTCCTTTGCGATAATGTCGGAATAAACACGTCCCGACGTGATGTTGTCGGATTGCCGCCCCGGAACGCCGGTAAAACGCTCATAATGTCCAAGGTCGAGATCGGTCTCCGCACCATCGTCGGTGACGTAAACCTCGCCGTGCTGGTAGGGGCTCATCGTCCCCGGATCGACGTTCAAATAGGGGTCAAATTTCCGGATGCGGACCTTGTAGCCGCGCGCCTGTAGCAGGGCCGCGAGAGACGCGCCCATGAGACCTTTGCCAAGCGAGGAAACCACGCCGCCAGTAATGAAAATGAACCGCGCCATGGGAGGATTGCCTTACTCCGTCTGCTTCGGGATTTGCCACCCGAAGAATCGGAAAGAGCGAAGTTTATTCGGCGAGCGGGACCTCATCGTCGCCCGCATCGGCCTCGGGGAAGCCCGGAATGGCAAAGGGCACCTCGTCGAGCGGCTCGGTCGGCGACGCTAGCGCCGGATCGAGCGGAAGGTCGCCCTGGACCTCGTCAGCTGTCGCGGGCGCCGCTGCCGTCGGGTCATCGGCGAGGCTTGTGTCGATGGCGCTGACGTCGCGGCCCTGACTTGCGAGGATTGCGAGCGCGAGCGACGTCCCGATAAAGATCGCCGCCAGCCAGCCGGTCGCCTTCGTCAGGAAATTGCCTGCGCCGCGCGCCGACATCAACCCGCCCGGGCCACCACCGATCCCGAGCGCACCGCCCTCCGACTTCTGCATCAGAATCACGGTGACGAGCGCCACCGCGAGCAGCGAATGGACGACAAGAACGAAGGTGGTGATGGCTGATGACATAGCCGCGCGCATATAAGGCGTCGGCGGTCAGGGGCAAGGTTTGAGAGGCTTCGCGATGCGCGTGAGAAGCGGGACTTCAGGCAGCTTCGACGATGGGCCGGAAGTCCTCGACCTTCAGGCTCGCACCGCCAACGAGCGCGCCGCCGACGTTGCTCGCGGCCAGAAGTTCGGCGGCATTCGAACCCTTTACCGAACCGCCATAGAGGATGAGCATTAGCTCGCCCTCAGACCCGAAGCGTGTCTTCAAGACCTTTCGAATGTGATCGTGCATCGCGGCGACATCCGCGGTGGTCGGTGTCCGTCCCGTTCCTATCGCCCACACGGGTTCATAGGCGATGGTCACGCGGCCGGTCTGGACGTCCGGCAATGACCCGGAAAGCTGGCCCTCCACCACTCTCTCCGCCTGCCCAACGTCGCGTTCCGCTTCCGTTTCGCCGACGCAGACGATGACGTCGAGGCCTGCCTCCAAGGCAGCGTCAGCCTTGGCTCTTACGTCGGCATCGGTCTCGCCCTGATCCGCTCGTCGCTCGCTGTGGCCGACGAGAGTAAAATTTGCACCAGCCGAGGCCAACATCGGAGCGGACACGCAGCCGGTATGCGCGCCACTGTCAGCCGGATGACAATCTTCGCCGCCGATGCGAAGGCGCGTGTCGGCGCTGACTTCGGATGCCGTGAAGAGAAGCGTGTGCGGTACGGCAAGCGCGACAGCGACGTCCTCGGGCGCGCCGTCCGCCAGCATCGCGAACGCCCCGATACGACCGGCGTCCTCATGCGTGCCGTTCATTTTCCAGTTCCCGGCGATCAGTTTGCGCGCGTGCATGTCCTTCGTCGTCCCTTCCTGTTGCCGATATGCTGGCGTCCCCTATAAGCCGCCGGTCCCTTGTTGCCACCGGAACTAAGATCATGCTGTCCCTCCTCCGCCGCGGTCTCAAAAATCCCATCGTGCTGGCGTTGTTTGCGCTTGTGCTTGTGGCATTCGTCATCGTCGGCATGGGCGATCCGCTGGGCGGCGGTGTGGCGTCCGATACGGTCGCCGAGGTTGGCGATCGCGAAATCTCGCAGAACGAACTTGGCGACCAGTTCGACAGGACCGTCGACCTGCTTCGCGCGGAAAATTCCGAAATCACGACCGAGCAGGCCGCGCGCGAAGGTGGGGTGCAGGCAACCTTGGAGCGCATGATCGCTTCGGCGGCACTGCGCGTCTTCGGGGACGAGCTCGGCATCGGCGCGTCGAAGCGTATGGTCGACGCGGAAATTGCGCAAACCCCAGCCTTCCAGGGGCCGGACGGCAACTTCTCCGAGACGACATACCGTCAGGTCTTAACCTCGCAGCGGCTCTCTGAGGAATTTCTGCGTGAAAGTCTGCGAGACGATCTTGTCCGGCGCCAGCTTCTGTCCGTTCTCGCCAGCCCAACCCCCGTGCCCGACGGTATCGCGGAACCGATCGCGCTATATCAGCTGGAGCAGCGCACCCTTTCGCTCGGGGCGGTGCCGTTCCAGGCATTCGCCGACGCGTCCGAGCCGAGCGCGGAAGAGGTCGAGGCCTATTATCAGGAGAACATCGCGCGCTTCACCGTGCCGGAGCGGCGGCGGTTCCGCTACGCGCTGATCGACGGGTCCTCGATGGCGGCGGAGGCCGATATCAGCGATGCCGAGATCCGGGACTTCTTTGAGCGCAGCGACGATCTATATGGCGAACGCAGTACGCGAAGTCTGCGCCAAGCCGTCGCGCCCGATCGTGCGATTGCCACGACGCTCGCCGAACGGACGCGCGATGGTGAGGACTTCGCCGCCGTCGCCGCCGAACTTCTCGAGCTGACACCAGCGGATCTGGAGCTGGGCACACAGTCGCGAGATCAGCTGGCCGTGACTGTCAACGATGAGCTTGCCGATGCCGTCTATGCCGCCGAGGCGGAAGGCGTGATTGTCGGCCCCATCCAGTCCGATTTCGGTTGGCACGTCGCGAGCGTCGATATGATCGAGGTCACGCCCGCGCGGCCCTTGGCGGAGGTCCGCGACGATATCGAAACGCGTCTGCGCGCAGACGCCGCCGAAGCGCGCATGGCAGACCTGATTGGTGAGGCGGAAGATGCCTTTGCCGATGGTGCCTCGCTGACCGAAGTGGCCGACGAACTCGGTCTCGAGGTCCAATCGCCGCCCGCGCTTTTGCCAAATGGTCAGACGCCGGACGATCCTTCGTTCGCAATGCCCGAGCGGGCTGCCCCGCTCGTCGATGCCGCCTTCGAATTCGGTGCCGATGAAGAGCCGGTGGCCGTCGATCTCGCGCCCAACCTTTTCGCGCTTCTCGATGTCGAGGAAGAAGTCGCGCCCGCGCCCGTTCCGCTCGATGCGATCCGGGAGCAGGTGACGTCGCAATTCGTGCTGCAGCGCCAGATCGATGCAGCGGAAGCCGCAGCGGCGGAGATCGTCGCGGCCGTCGAGGGCGGCGCAGACCTGGGAGCTGAACTGTCGTCGCGTAACTTGCCGCCAGTGCAGCCCTTCACGGCACGGCGGATCGAACTGTCGGCTCAGCAGCAACAGCAGGTCCCCGCCGCCATCGTTCAAGGGTTCAATCAATCCGAAGGCGATATCCGCCCCGTCACCGAACCCGCGCGCGGCGCGGTCCTGATTGTACGCACTGACGATATCGTTCCGGGACGGCTAGCGGATGCGCCGACTTTCCTTGCGACCGTGAAGAGCCAGCTTCGTGAAGCCAGTGCGCGCGAGCTGCAGGACGCGTTTGCCCGCGCCGTCAGCGACGAGGTGGGTGTCGAACGCTTCCCCGACGCTATCAATGAACTCGAAGCCCGCTATCTGAACGTTGGGCTCGGCGGTCTCTAGCCGAGGGCGAGAGAGACGGTCGATGATCCAGCCGGATCCCGAGGCATTCGCCAAGGTGTATGCGGATGGTCGGCCGCAGATGGTGTGGACGCGGACAGTCGCGGATACGGAAACGCCCGTCGGCGCCATGCTCAAGCTGGGGCGACCCAAGTCCGGTGGCTTCATCCTAGAGTCCGTGGAGGGCGGGACAACGCGCGGACGTTACACGATGCTCGGCTTCGACCCAGACCTCGCTTTCAGGGTCGAGAGGGGTCGCGCCGAGATCAATGCTCAGTTCGCAAACGATCCCGACGCGTTCTCATCCAAGCCAGACGCGCCTCTCGACGTTCTCCGCGACCTTGTCGGTAAGACGCGCATGGTAATGCCGGAAGGATTACCGCCCGCGTTTGCAACGCTCGTCGGGCATATCGGCTATGAGACGATCGGCCTGATCGAACCAGTCCCTCCCGCCGCAAGCGATGGCCTTGGCCTTCCTGACATGTTTCTCGTACGCCCGCGCCTACTGCTGGTTTTCGACCGGCTCGACGACGCGCTCTACGTTGCCGTCCCGGTCTATCCGGGCGGACCGGGCGACGCATATGAGCGCGCCGTCGAACGTATCGAGACCGCGCTGGCGAAACTTGCGGCACCCGTTCCAGTCCTGACGCATCGAAGCGAACTGCCAGACGGCACCTTGACGCCGAATATAACGTCCGAACGCTATGGTGAGATGGTCGGCGCGGCCAAAGACTATATTCTAGCCGGCGACGTCTTTCAGGTTGTCCTCGCCCAGCGCTTCTCGATGGATTTTCCGCTATCGCCGCTGGCGCTTTATCGCGCCCTTCGCCGTATCAATCCCTCCCCCTTCCTATACATGATCGACCTGCCCGGTTTCGCACTCGTCGGCTCAAGCCCCGAGATCCTCGTGCGGGTCCGAGACGGCAAGATTACCGTCCGCCCGATCGCGGGCACGCGGCCGCGTGGCGCGGACGCGCGCGAGGACGACGTGAACCGCAGCGAACTCCTCGCCGACCCGAAGGAGCGCGCCGAGCATCTGATGCTCCTCGACCTTGGCAGGAATGACGTGGGCCGGGTCGCTGATCGGGACAGCGTCGCCGTGACGTCTCGCGAGGACGTCGAACTCTATAGTCACGTTATGCACATCGTCTCGAATGTCGAAGGGCGATTGGCGAAAGAACATGACGCCATCGACGCATTGATGGCGGGCTTCCCGGCCGGCACGGTCTCCGGCGCGCCGAAGGTTCGCGCCATGCAGATTATCGCCGAACTCGAACCCGAAAGACGCGGCGCCTATGCTGGCGGCGTCGGCTATTTCAGCCCGGCGGGCGATATGGACAGTTGCATCGTCCTTCGCACCGCCGTGCTCAAAGACGGAAAGATGCATGTCCAGGCGGGCGCAGGCATCGTCGCCGACAGCGATCCCGCCGCCGAGCAGCGCGAATGCGAAGCGAAGGCCGGGGCGCTCGTCGCGGCGGCCCGCGAAGCCCTGGCGCGCGCTGGAGACGCGGGGTTCGGGCAATGATCCTCGTCATCGATAATTACGACAGTTTCACCTACAATCTCGTACACTACTTGCAGGAGCTGGGGGCGGAGGTTGCGGTCGAGCGGAACGATGCGCTGTCTGCCGCCGAAGCCATCGCGCGAAAGCCCGCGGCCGTGCTGATTTCGCCGGGACCGTGTACGCCGAACGAAGCGGGGATTTCGCTAGCGTTGCTACCGGCCCTGATCGACGCGCGCACCCCGCTTCTGGGCGTATGTCTGGGTCATCAGGCGCTCGCCCAACATTTTGGTGGCGACGTGGTGCGCGCGCCGCAGGTAGTGCACGGCAAGACTTCGCCAGTCGAACATGATCAGACCGGGGTATTCGCTGGGCTGCCTTCGCCATTCACGGCGACACGCTATCACTCCTTGATCGTCGAGCATGCGCCCGCGCCGCTGATCGCCAATGCGCATAGCGACGACGGCATTATCCAAGGGCTTCGTCATCCCGAATTGCCCCTGCACGGCGTGCAATTCCATCCGGAGAGTATCGCGACCGACAACGGCCATGCGCTCCTAAAGAATTTTCTGAGACTGGCGGGTCTAGCCGAATGAAACTGCCCGATCCGCGCGAGCCGCTCGGCAATCCGGAGGCGGCGTTCGACGCCATTCTTTCCGGGACCGTAGACGATGGGGACATCGCGTCTTTCCTGCTCGGCCTCGCCAAACGCGGCGAAACCGTCGCGGAGATCGTCGGGGCCGCCCGCGCGTTACGGCGAAACATGATTGAGGTCTCCGCGCCAATCGACGCGATCGACGTTTGCGGCACGGGCGGCGACGGGATGCACACGCGAAACATCTCGACCGCCGTGGCCATCGTCGTTGCAGCCTGCGGTGTGCCGGTGGCCAAACACGGTAACCGCGCGGCCTCCTCGAAGTCAGGGGCTGCGGACATTCTGGCCTGTCTCGGTCTCGATCTAGACCTCGCCCCAGAGCGCGTGGAAGCGTCGATTTCAGAGGTCGGCATTGGCTTTCTGTTTGCGGCGCGACATCATCCGGTGATGGCGCGCGTCGCGCCCGTTCGTCGAGCGCTGAAGGTGCGAACAATCTTCAACCTGCTCGGGCCGCTCGCGAACCCGGCGAGCGTCACTCGACAGCTCGTCGGCGTTCCGGACGCGGTCTGGACGAGGCCGCTTGCCGAAGCGCTGCGCGCTCTGGGTGCGCGCTCGGCGATGGTCGTCCATGGCGGCGACGGGCTCGACGAACTTACGGTGACCACGGACAGCCACGTGTCCGAACTGACCGCCGATACCATTACGGAACGCGTCGTCTCGCCAACCGATGCAGGCCTCGCCGTCAACGCGCCGGAAACCATTCGAGGCGGCACGCCCGAGGAGAACGCTGCGGCGTTGCTGGCGCTTCTTGACGGCGCAGGTGGCGGTTATCGTGACATCACCGTACTGAATGCGGCGGCCGCGCTGACGATCGCCGGTCGCACCGACAATCTGACGACGGGCGCGACGCTTGCCGCCGACGCCATCGACGACGGCGCAGCCCGCGCCAAACTCGCCCAGTGGAAGGACTTTCAATGAGCAATACGCTCAGCGAGATCATCGCGCACAAGCGTACGATCTATCAGGAGCGGAAACGCGCCGTACCGCTGCCGATGCTGGAGGCGAGAACAGCGACGATGAACGCGCCGAAGGATTTTGTCGCCGCCCTTCGCGCCGTCAAAGGTAAGCATCCGCTGATCGCCGAGATTAAACGAGCCAGTCCTTCGAAAGGCCGCATCCGCGACGACTTCGAGCCGGTGCCGCTGGCGCGCGCCTACATGAACGGCGGCGCGGCTTGTCTCTCGGTACTGACAGAGGAGAAATGGTTCGAAGGTGATGACGCCTATGTGACGGCTGTCGCCAATGCTGTGCCACTCCCAGTCCTTCGAAAGGACTTCATCGTCGATCCTTATCAAGTGGTGGAGGCACGCGCGATCGGCGCAGACGCAATCCTCCTCATCATGGCAGCCCTCAACCGTTACGAGGCGCGCGATCTCGAACTGATCGCGATGGACCTGGGACTGGCCGTCCTCATCGAAGTGCATGACGAGGCGGAACTGGAGATAGCCCTGAGGCTGCGCTCGCCGATGATCGGTATCAATAATCGTAACCTGAAAACGCTGAATGTCGATCTCGCGACCACTGAACGCCTTGCTGCATCTGTCCCTGCGGACCGGTTGCTCATCGCGGAAAGCGGACTGTCGTCACGTGAGGATCTGGACCGTCTGTCTACAGCAGGCGCTGGCGCGTTCCTTGTCGGCGAGACGCTGATGCGCGAAGAGGATGTGGCGCTGGCGACGCGCACGCTGATTGGAGGACCGCCACCTTGGGGCTGACCCATCTCGACGACAAAGGCGCGGCGCACATGGTCGATATTTCGGCCAAAGCGTCCAGCAAACGCGTCGCCGTGGCCGAGGGGCGGATCGTCATGTCGGCGGCAGCGCGGCAAGCCATTGCCGATGGTACGGTTCCCAAGGGCGATGTATTCGCGACGGCGCGCATTGCAGGGCTGCAAGCTGCGAAACAGACGTCGGCGCTGATTCCACTTTGTCACCCGCTGCCGCTGACGGGCGCAACTGTCGATCTCATGCTGACCGATGACGGGGTACGGGTCGAGGCGAGTGCATCGACGACCTTTGGGACCGGCGTCGAGATGGAGGCACTGACCGCCTGCAATATCGCGTTGCTGACGATCTATGACATGGCCAAGGCCATCGACAAGGCGATGCGGATCGAGGGCATCAGGCTGCTGTCCAAGTCGGGAGGGAAGTCAGGTGACTGGCGCGCGCCCGGAGCATGACCATGCTTAGTTACAAGGAGGCGCTGGCGCGGCTTCTCGACGGGCTGACGACCCTGACTGCCGAAGCCGTTTCCCTTCGCGAAGCGGCTGGCCGTACTTTGGCAGAACCGGTCGTTGCCGCGTTCGACCAACCACCGTTCCCCGCATCTGCCATGGACGGATACGCGATACGTTGGTCGGATATGCCAGGACCATGGACGCTAATCGGCGAAAGTGCGGCGGGTCGGGCGTTCGATAGGAGCGTCGGCAAGGGCGAAACGGTACGCATTTTTACCGGTGCGCCTCTGCCTGACGGTGCGGACACGGTGGTCGTCCAGGAAGACGTCACGGTCTCAGGTGCGACGATCGCTTTAACGGGTGACGGTCCGCCCGGCGAAGGCGGTCATGTCCGACAGGCCGGAAGTGATTTTCGGAAGAGTAATGAGCTTCTCAACGCCGGGCAGCGGGTCGGTCACGCTATGGTTGGGCTGGCCGCAACGTCCGGACACAATGCATTGAACGTCGTCCGCCGTCCGCGCGTCACATTGATCGCGACCGGCGATGAACTCGTGTTGCCCGGAGAGACGCCTGGCCCTTCTCAGATCGTGGCGGGAAACGGCGTCATGCTGGCAAGCCTTTTGGAGGGCGAGGCTGCGATGGTCGAAGATCTCGGGATCGTGCCGGACGATCTCGATGCCATCTCTCGCGCAATCGCGGAGGCGAGCTCCGCAGACATCGTTGTCACGATTGGCGGAGCCTCGGTCGGCGACCATGATCTCGTCCGAGACGCGCTCGACGCCGCAGGGGCGACGCTCGATTTCTGGCGCATCGCGATCAAACCGGGAAAGCCACTTATCGCGGGCCGCATCGGCGCTGCCCGGCTCGTCGGTTTGCCCGGCAATCCCGTTTCCGCTTTCGTCTGCGCGACCCTGTTTCTCTTGCCCATGATCCGACGCTTGCAGGGACTTCCTGCGGAACTGCCGATCACGAATGCGGAGCTGATGGCGCCTCTGCCTGCCAATTCCGAACGAGGCGATCATCTGCGGGCGCAGCTCTCCGGTGGTAAAGTTACGCCGATCGCCAAGCAAGGAAGCGCTCATCTGGCGGCGCTCGCAACCGCGAACGCGCTTATCGTGAGGCCCCCGCATGCAGAGGCCGCGGAACCCGGCGAGTCGGTACCCGTCCTCCTGCTTGACAGGTCCTGATACGGTCCCTATTCGTTCCCTCCATGTTCCACGGTTCAGGAGGCCGGACATGTTGACGGCAAAGCAGTTCGAATTGTTGCGATTCATCGACGAGCGGCTGAAATCCAGTGGCGTGTCGCCGAGCTTCGAGGAGATGAAGGAGGCGCTCGACCTGAAGTCGAAGAGCGGCGTCCATCGCCTCGTCAGCGCTCTTGAAGAACGGAAATTCATTCGCCGCCTGCCGAACCGCGCCCGAGCGCTCGAAGTACTTCGCATGCCGGAGGCCGAGGTAAAGAAGGTCGACTTCCGCGCGAAACCACGTCCGGCCAACGACAGCGAGCCCGATATCGTCGACATTCCGCTCCACGGCCGCATTGCCGCCGGTCAGCCGATCGAGGCGCTGGAGACCACCGAAACACTGACCTTGCCCACATCCCTACTGGGCCGCGGCGATCATTATGCACTGGAGGTTTCTGGCGATTCGATGATCGAGGCTGGCATTCATGATGGCGACTATGCGCTCATCGAACGCTGCGAAACGGCGCGGACGGGCGATATCGTCGTGGCGCTGGTGGACGACAATGACGCCACGTTGAAGACGCTGAATAAGAATGGCGACATGATCCGCCTCGATCCCGCGAACAGCGAACATAGTCCGCAAAATTACCGGGCGAGCCAGGTCAAGATCCAAGGCAAGTTGGTCGGCCTTCTCCGCCGCTACTGACGGCGAAGATGCCGAGCCCACGGATGGTCGCCGTCTTCCGCGGCCGCCGCGCGAACGGTCGGGCCACTAAGGTCGATTGAAAGAGCGCCCAGGCGGTCGAGTTCGGTTCGGCCGAGGCGTAGCCAACGGGGGCGACACCAGTTCGGCAGGCGACGGTCGCTAACGACGATATCGGCTGTTGTGCAAGCGTTCTCCATTTCCGGACGCGCGATGAGATCGCGGCTACGCGTCGCAAAGATGCGCCAGTTACGCTCGCCGCCATCGAGAACAAGGGTGCAGGCATCGCGAGAGCAAGCGGTGGCAGGCAGGTCGTCGACGACATTTGATGAAGAGCTTCCCGCCGCCGCGCCCCACATATCGCTGATATATTC
Source organism: Pacificimonas sp. (assembly GCA_049683075.1). GTDB lineage: Bacteria > Pseudomonadota > Alphaproteobacteria > Sphingomonadales > Sphingomonadaceae > Pacificimonas. Next base: position 11,600 of record JBAUIQ010000303.1, on the reverse strand, counting down.
GCCAACGCGCGGTCTGAGCATGTATAATTCACCGCTGGCCGTACGGACGGCGAGGTGCCGACCGTCCGGACCCACCAGAATGTCCGGCCGCGCGGCTGCGAAGGCCATCAACATGGCCAGGGCCACTCCGGTCAGTCCGTACCAGCGACGCCGTGTTTGCCAGAGGCAAATCCATGCAGCCGACAGGACAAAGACCGCGAAGGCGCTGCGGCTGATCGCAGGCAGCAGAATGACTGCCCCAGGAAGCGCGGATGTTGTCTCAGCCAATGCAATCAGCTCACCGATCGCGATGTGCAGGCCAGCAAAGGCCGGTGCGGCCAAGCCAAGTGGAATTGTCAAAACGGCAAGAATGAGAAGTGGGATGATTATGAAGGTCGTTAATGGAATGGCGATGAGGTTCGCCGCCGCGCCGTAAAGGCCCATCTGATTGAAGTGATAAAGCGCGATCGGGCCGATCGCGAGTTCGGCAATGATGCCGGTCAGGAACAGCGCGACTGCGCCTCGCCATAGCTTCCTTATCCAGCCCGCATCCTCGTGCGGGGCCGACCATCGCCGTCCCCATGGCGATTGGTAAAGCGCGACGATGCCCGTGACCGCGGCGAAGCTGAGCTGAAAGCTGGGGCTGAGAAGATAGTCGGGCCGCCAGATCAGGATTAGGGTCGCACCGACGGCGACTAGACGCAGCGAAATGGCCTCGCGTCCCGCCGCAAGGCCGAGCAGGACGAGCAGCACGGCTATGCACGCGCGCACGGTGGGGACCCCTGCCCCGGCGATCAGCGTATAGGCGATTCCTGCCAAAGCGGCCGCGCCGGCCGCAATCAAACGGACGTCCACACGCAGGGTAAGCCGACTTGAGAGCAACAACAGTCGCCGAACGATCCACATCGTCCCGCCGACGACAACAGCGATGTGAAGTCCCGAGATGGCGATCAAATGTGCAAGCCCACTGTCGCGCATCGCTTCGGTCACGTCCGGCTCGATACCGCCACGGTCGCCGGTCACCAACGCAGCGGCGACCCCGCCCGCCCGGCCACCGACGCCCTGTTGAAGCGCGAACGTCAATTCCGTGCGAAAGTCTGCGAGCCATGCCGCGAAACCTGTGGGGGGCGGCGCAGACCTCACAAGCTCGACGGGACCCAATGTGTATCCGGTTGCACCGATGCCCTCGAACCAGGCGCGGCGCGCAAAGTGATAGCCGCCGGGAACGCTTGGTCCGGCAGGCGGCGAGAGCGTGGCGCGCGTCGTGATGATCGCGCCGGTGCCGATCCCTTCGGGCAGCTCGCTGCGCACGTTTATGCGAACAGTCAGGTCGGCGGACAATTCTGAACGCGGGCGGAGATACAACCGTGTGCGGTCACGGGCGGGCATTGGCTCGACGCGCAGCACTTCAGCCGAGAAGGTCAGGCCAAATCGCTGGTCACCGAGCACCGGGGCAGCGACACGCTCCGCATGGCTCCAAGCGATCGCCAAGCCGAATGCAAATAGAAGCGATCCGCCTGTGACGACAGCGCGCGTCAAGCCGTTTAGCAGACAGGCGAGCAGTGCTATCGCAATCGCAACAGCAAGCGCCGCAATCCAGCTGACGACGGTCGGCAGCGCGAACCAGGCTCCGATCCCCGCCCCCATGCAGATCGGCGTGAACAGCACCAACTGGTGCCGCTCAACCGCCAGCCATCCTTCGACACGATCGGTCCATTGCGCCCACCACGAAGCGTGCGCGTAACGTGTTTGAACGGCGGCAGGTGCGCTGCTAGACATCGCGTCGTCCCCGCCCCTTCCCGCTCGGACAAACAGACTTTCAACCGCTCCATTCCCCGGGGACCATGATGAACGCAAGCGGCGTGACCGCCCCTATCGTGACGCGCTTCGCGCCGTCGCCAACAGGATATCTCCACATTGGCGGTGCCCGGACGGCACTGTTCAACTATCTGTTCGCAAAGGCGAATGGCGGAAAGTTCACATTGCGCATCGAGGATACCGACAAGGCCCGTTCAACCGACGACGCAATCGCGGCCATTTTGAGCGGCATGCGTTGGCTCGGCCTCGATTGGGATGGCGAAGAGATTTACCAGTCCGCGCGCGCCGACCGCCACGCCGAAGTCGCAAATGCGTTGCTGGCCTCGGGCGCAGCCTACCGCTGCTACGCGACCCCTGACGAATTGACCGAAATGCGTGAGACGGCGCGCGCCGAAAAGCGACCCGTCCGCTATGACGGCCGCTGGCGCGATCGCGATCCGTCGGAAGCGCCGACGGGCACGCCCTTCACGGTGCGCATCAAGGCGCCAAAGGAGGGCACGACGACCATCCACGACGCCGTGCAGGGCGAGGTCACGGTTCCGAATGCCGAGCTCGACGATTTCATACTTCTGCGCTCCGATGGCTCGCCAACCTATATGCTCGCTGTCGTCGTCGACGACCATGACATGGGCGTCACGCATCTCATTCGCGGCGATGACCATCTGAACAACGCTTTTCGTCAACGGGTCATCATCGAAGCCATGAACTGGGACCTGCCGATATGGGCACATGTCCCTCTCATCCACGGCGCCGACGGCGCGAAACTGTCGAAGCGGCACGGCGCTCTCGGCGTCGAGGCCTATCGCGACATGGGCTTTCTGCCCGAAGCCTTAGAGAACTATCTGCTTCGCCTTGGCTGGGGTCATGAGGATGAGGACAAGATCGGGCGCAAGCGCGCGATGGAGCTCTTCGGCTTCAAGGGGATCGGGAAGAATCCAGCACGCTTCGACATCAAGAAGCTGACCAATCTGAACGGTCAGTATATCAGGGAAGGTGAGCCGGACCGCCTCGCGGCGTTGGCGAAACCGCTGATCGAAGCGGAAATTGGCCGCCAGTTGACGTCGGCCGACGATGAAATGCTGCAAAGCACAATCCCAGATCTGCAGCCGAGAGCTAAAACAATCAATGAGTTAGCCGACGGCGCCCTTTTTCTGTTTCGCACCCGCCCCTTAAACCTCGACGAAAAGGCGGCCAGTCTGATAGAGAACGATGGCGGGCAGCTTTTGGGCAAGGCCTTTGCCGCCCTTCAGGAGGTCGACGACTGGCGCGCGGAACCGCTCGGCGAGCGGCTTCGTATTCTGGCTGAAGCCGAAGAGGTTGGCCTGGGCAAGATAGCGCAGCCACTTCGGGCGGCGCTGACCGGCCGCACGGTATCGCCGGGGGTGTTCGAGATGCTCGAACGGCTGGGCCGCGAGGAAAGCCTCGCACGAATTGAAGACAGGCTGTGAGGTTCACGGCCGCATCGACGATGGAGCAGACATGAACGAGAAAACGGCGAAACTGGACCTTGGGACCGAGACGGTCGATTTCCCCGTTCACGAAGGGACCATCGGTCCGGACGTCGTCGATATTCGCGCTCTTTACAAAGACAGCGGCCGCTTCACTTACGATCCCGGTTTCACGTCGACCGCGTCCTGCGAATCCAAGCTGACTTATATCGACGGTGAAGAGGGCGTTCTTCTTCATCGCGGCTATTCGATTGAGGATCTTTCCGAAGACTCAACGTTCATGGAAACGGCATATCTGCTCCTGAACGGTGAGCTGCCGACGCCAGACGAATATGACGACTTCACGCGCACGATCACTTTACACACGATGGTGCATGAGCAGCTGAAGACGCTTTACAATGGCTTTCGGCGTGACGCGCACCCGATGGCGATCATGTGCGGCGTCGTTGGCTCGATGTCGGCTTTCTACCACGATTCCACCGACATCAACGATCCGGTGCAACGCAAGATCGCCTCGCACCGCATGATTGCGAAAATGCCAACCATTGCCGCGATGGCCTATAAATATGCCGTCGGTCAGCCGTTTCTCTATCCGGACAACGATCTCAGCTACACGGGCAACTTCCTCCGCATGACGTTTGGCGTCCCCGCGGAGAAGTATGAAGTCGATCCAATCGTCGAACGCGCGCTGGATCGCATCTTCATTCTGCATGCGGACCACGAACAGAACGCCTCGACATCGACGGTTCGCCTTGCCGGCTCGTCGGGCGCGAATCCATTCGCCTGTATCGCAGCGGGCATCGCGTGCCTCTGGGGCCCGGCGCATGGCGGCGCGAACGAGGCCGCGCTGAATATGCTGAAGGAAATCGGCCATCCGTCCGCGATCCCGGAATATATCGAGCGCGCGAAGAACAAGGACGACCCGTTCCGCCTGATGGGCTTCGGTCACCGCGTCTACAAGAACTACGATCCACGCGCGACGGTGATGCGCAAAACGGTCCGCGAAGTTCTTGGTTCTTTGGGCGTCAGTGATCCCGTCTTCGACGTGGCTCTCGAGCTCGAAGAAATGGCGCTGAACGACGATTATTTCGCGGAAAAGAAGCTGTTTCCGAACGTCGACTTCTACTCGGGCATCATTCTCAGCGCGATCGGCTTCCCCACGTCGATGTTCACCGCCCTCTTTGCGCTTGCCCGTACCGTCGGTTGGGTCGCGCAGTGGAACGAGATGATCGAAGATCCCGCTCAGCGCATCGGTCGCCCGCGCCAGCTCTATACGGGGCCGGAACAGCGCGAATATGTGGCGCTCGACAAGCGGTAGACATTGTTAGGACCGGTCGAATTCCGGTCTTAAGCAATGACGCTGAGAGATTCTTCGAGCATGAGCATCTGCCAGATGAGGCGGCTGCGATCGCCCTTCCCGTCGCGATGGTCGGCGGCGTGGGCGGCGTAGCGGTTCATGTCGAACCAGCCGCTGTCGGCGACGCGCGATTTCTTCGCCAGCGCAGCTGCCCGATCGGCGAGATCTTTTCGAAACCACCGCTCTATCGGCACGACGAAACCCATCTTCTTCCGGTAGAGAATGTCGTCGGGCAGGTGGGTCTTCAGCGCCCTTTTCAAGAGCCACTTGCCCTCACCGCCCTTCAGGCGGACGCGCGGCGGGAGGCCCGCCATCCACTCGACCAAGCGGTGATCGAGCAGCGGCTCGCGCGCTTCAAGGCTGACGGCCATGCTCGTACGGTCCACCTTCGTCAGGATGTCGCTGGGAAGATAATGGCGAATATCCGTATACTGCGCGCGACCTAGCGCACTTTCTGCAGGCGCGTTCGCAAACGTGTCCGCATAGAGATCGGCCGCCCGGTAGCCGGACAGGCTATCCTGCAAGCTCGGCGAGAATAGCTTTGTCCGTTCACCGTCCCGCGTCACGGACACCGCATGGTAATAGGCTTCGCCCGACGACATCGCGAGTGCCTGAAATGTCGACTTCGCCCTGAACGCGCGCGGCGCGGCGGGAAGTTCGGGCCAGCTTTCGCCGAGCTTTCCAAACAATTTCCGACGAAGAACGCCCGGCACCAATCGCCGCAGTCGCTCCTCGTTCTGAAACAGTCTGTAACGGCGATATCCCGCCATCGCCTCGTCCGCGCCGTCGCCTGACAGCGATACTTTCACATGTTCGCGGGCAAGTTCGCAGACGCGATAGGTCGGCAGCGCGGACGCATCGGCAAAGGGCTCGTCGAATGCTCTTGCGAGCGTGGGGATCAAACCGTGGTCGTTCGCCGAGACTGTCCGGACGTGATGGTCCGTATCGTATCGACGCGCAACGATTGCCGCATGGCTGGTTTCGTCGAAACCTTCCGCATCGAAGCCGATGGAGAGGCTTTTGAACCGTCCGTCCATCGCGCCCGCCATGAAGGCGACGACAGCGGAGGAGTCGACGCCGCCCGACAGGAAGGCAGCGACCTCGACGTCCGCGACAAGGCGCGAGCCGACCGCGTCCTTAAGCCGGTCGCGCAGCTCCGCCTCAAGGCTGGCGGTCGATCCGCGATGACGTGATGCGAATTCGATGTCCCAATAGCGGACGGGGTCGGCAGGCGGCTGGCCGTCCTTCAGAATCAGATAGTGAGCAGGGGCGAGTTTCGTGACGGCGGTGAGGATGCTCTTGTCCTCAGGCACATAGCCATAGGCAAAATAATCCTCGATGGCGCGCGGGTCGATATCGCGCGGGAGTTTTGGATAGGCCAGCAACGCTTTTAGTTCGCTGCCGAAAAGTGTTCGACCTTCACCAAGGTGCGCGAGGTAAAGAGGCTTCACACCAAAGCGGTCGCGCGCCAGGAATAACTGCCGCTCGGCTTTGTCCCAAATCGCAATTGTGAACATGCCGACCAGCCGAGGCAACATCTCCGGCCCCCAGGCGCGCCATGCCTCTAGCAAGACCTCCGTATCGCTATCGAAGCGGAAGCTGTGACCGAGCGCTTCGAGGTCCGACTTCAAATCGCGATAATTGTAGATTTCGCCGTTGAAAACGATGACGTAACGCCCATCCGCGCTCGCCATAGGCTGCTCGCCCCGCGCGAGGTCGATAATCGAGAGCCGTCGGTGGCCAAGGGCGATGCCCGGTTCGTTGAAGGTCCCTCGCCCGTCAGGCCCGCGATGTTCGAGGGCATCGGTCATCGCGTCCAGTACCGGCTGCGGCAGCGTCCGGCGATCGCGCGTGTCGAAGACGCCGGTCAGCCCACACATCAGTCCGTAGTCGCTACGCGGTCGATCAGCGCGACCGGGTCGCCCAGCGCGGCGCGGAACGCCGCCATGGCTTCAACATTCGCAGGCTGCCCACTGACACGCTCGTTCGTGATCACGATCGTTGCCGCGCGGGTGGGCCCACCAGTCAGCCGCGTTTCCAATGTCGCCAGCTTCGCGTCATAGTCACTACCCGTGACCTGGTCACCAATGACATAATAGTGCCAGACCTCGCGCGTAAATGGGACGCGCTGCAGCTGGACACCGCGACCGCCTGCCGAGTTTGCGATGTTCTGGCCCCAGCTCCAGTCACCATCTGGTTCCAAGAGACCGTTGCCATAGGTGATCATCTCGACGTCGGACGTTTGACGATCATAAACGGCGATAAACAGGTCAACGACATCGCCATTTAGATTCTCGTAGCTCTGCCATGCGCTGGCCGAGGCATTGTCGTAAAGTGGCCGCCAGTCGGAACCGCGACTTTCGACTTTCGTCCAGCCGTCGATGGTCGGCATGGCAACGGCCGTCGTGACACTGTCCGGTGCGCGGTCGACGATGAAGGCGGAGTAGGCGGGGGATGCGGCCGCGAGGACGATGCCAAGACCTGCCGCCGTCATGATACGCGATGGCTGTGGCGTCGGGATCGGCGTCGGCTGCAGGCTTACCGGATCAAATGCAGGGTCATCGACGGGACGATCGAAAAAGAACCAGCCCACGCCGAGCACGATGGCCATGATGATTGCGAAGAATACCCAGCCATAGATGACATGATCGACCCCTGCCGCGAACTGCGGCGTGGTCAGGTGCGAAATATAGATAGTGCCCCAGGCGCGAATTCCATTGGCCACAATTGCCAGGACGATCGCGCTGACAACACAAATGATGCGCCGGATGGTGGTGCGAAAGCAGAGATGAGCAACGAGCGTCGAGAACGCGACCATGGCGATGAGGAAACGAACGCCAGAACAGGCCTCTGCCACTTCGAATGAGCCGTTCGGTATCATAATGAAGACACCATCAATGTACGCGGGCACCTCGAATACATCGAGAAGCCAAATGCACATGTCAGCGGTGATCATCTGAAGCGCGGGGATCAGCTCTTCACCGAACGGGATCATGAAAATCGCGTAGAACAGCGGAAAGGCGAGGCCACGTGTAACGGTGAGGCCAAAAACCAGCGGCACGCTGACCATCATAAGACCGATGACCGCAGTGTGCCGAACAAGAGCGACACCCGCCAGCTCTCCGAGCAGCCAGCCAAAGCCACCGATAGCGAAGAGAATGGCCGCCGGTAAAAACGGCCGCGGCGTCAGCTCGCTAAGTTCTGGTTTTCGCTGCCAAACAAGCCAGGCGATGACCGGCGGGATCAGCAGGCAATGCGCATAGATGCTGTCGTTCCACCAGATCTCGACTATGTGAAGCGTGTCCTTCCAGAACAGCCCGGCAATGGCGACCATGACCGCCACCCAGCATAAGACCGACATGCGCCAGGCGGGATCGACGGCAATCTTCGTGCGATCGTCCGAGAGGGACGTTGTATCGACAGTTGCGGCGACGTTCATTGTGTATGCCTCCGAAGATCGCGGTCGTGACGCTCGATGATCTCATCAAGTTCCGAGAGCTGATGAGACCAGGAATAGCGGGCTTCCATCTGAGCGCGGCCTGCCTCGCCTAACATCTTACGGTCGGCTTCGCTCTCGGCAAGGCGAATGATGGCATCTGCAAATTGAGACGGTTGATCGGCCACCAGAAGATCCCGTCCCGGATCCGCATCGATCCCGCTGAATGCCGGCTCGGTGGAAACGACAGGAACGCCCATCGCCATTGCCTCCAGCACCTTGTTCTGAACACCGCGCGCGATGCGGACGGGCGCGACTGCAATATCGGCGGCGGCCAAATATGGCCGGACATCGTCGACGCGCCCAGTCACCGTGACGCCCGGCTTGGTGTCGAGTGCCTTCACGTCATTGGTCGGTTTCGATCCGACGATCGTGAACGTGGCGTCCGGATGGCGCTGGCGGACCAGGGGCAAGATCGCCTTTGCCATCCAGATCGCGGCATCGATGTTCGGCCTATAGTCCATCGCCCCCGTCATCACGAGGCTTGGCGACCCCGGGAGAGATAGCGGCGTAAAATCGGCGTCGGGACTAAAGAACTCCAGGTCGACACCATTATGCAATGCGTAGACCGTGTGGGCGTACGACCCGGCGTAACTCTTGAACAGTTCGGCTTCCGCGTTCGATACGAAGAGGCTGGCATCCACATTGCGCGCGACGTGCTTCTCGAACTGCGACAGGAGGTCCGCCTCTCGCTCATGCACCTTGGTCATTGGCCATTTTGCCTGGCGCGCATACTGCCGGAACTTGTCGGAATCGATGTCGACGAAGTCCATCATAATCATTCGCGACCGGCCCGAATGCTTCAGGGCATATGGAGCCATTTGGCCCGAAAACACGAAGACGTGTTCGATGCCGCCGCGATCAAGCAACCCGCTCGCAAAGTCCTGCATCCGCCGGTCATCCCACGCCGCGATCGACAGCGGGCGCCCGGTGCGAAGGCCATTTAGAAGACGAGGCAGCCGCGCCGACGGCTTCATGTCGAGGAGGAAGACCTGCTTGCAGACTGTCCTAAGGAACGCCTCATGATCGCGGTCTTCCGGGTCGTCGACAAACGCCCCCAGATGAACGTCGAACGTTTCCGCTAGATGGCGGAGGATATTCCAGGAACGGATCTTGTCGCCCTTGTCCGGCGGATAAGGAATGCGATGCGCGAGAAACAGGAGCTCCGGCTTCGACATCAGCCGAGCGCCTTGGCGATGTGCGGGCCGACCGCATTGGCGATCGGCAGTGGCAATTTCCGCCAGATATTCGTCAGCGCCTTGAATTTCGGGCTGTTCGGATTGAGGTCCGGCATCTCCGCCCCGTCGGCAAGGCGATATTCGTACGTCAGCGGCTTCGGTTCGAAGCCCCAGTTCTTCTTATAGGCATACGGGCCAGTCCCGACCTTTGAACGGCCGAAGTCGAAGGCCGTGCATCCGCGCTGGCGCGCATGCTCCATCAGCATCCAGTACATATGCTCATTGGCGCGCAGACCGCGAGCGGCGACGGTGCCGCCGCCCCAGTAGGGATAGACGGTGCCGCGATGGTAGACGGAGAGCACGGATGCGATGGGGTCACCGTCCTTCAGCACCGTCAGGATATCGGCGTCGTCGCCGAAACGCTGTAAAATCTCGCGGAACAGAGCGCGCGGAAACACTGGCGTCCCAAGGTTTCGGACGCTCATCGCATAGATATCGTAGTGAAGGTTCTGCGCCCGCGCGTCGTTTCCGATTTCGACGGTCAGATCGTTTTTAAGGGACTTTCGAATTTCGGCCCGCTGCTTACGCGGCACAGCCTTTAGATTCGCGTCCTCTTCCGGCAGAATCTCACGAACAAAGCCGGCATAGACGCCATCTTTCTGCGCCCAGTCATTATGTAAGGGCGTTGCCGTTCGATATTCCAGCGCGTCGATGCCCGAGCCAGTCGCGAGCCGCCACGCCGCGTCATCGAGGGCCGCCAGCGCGTCGCGATCATCGAACAGGGGTCCGCCCTCGACGGCAAACCCGTTCGATACGAGTGATTTTCCGAACAAAAGAGAACTTATCTGCGTCAGCGGCAATACGCCGACCGGGGTCCCCTCGCGCATTGCAACGAGGTGGTGAGCGCAATGTCCGCAAGCCGCTGCGACGGCGTCGCCCCATGCCCGGCGGTGAAAAGGCAACGCATCGGCATGCCTGTCGACATAGTCGTCATAGGCCGCCGGATCTTCGCCGACGGCAAGCTGACTTTCCCCCATTGCCACGGTCAGGCCGCCTGCGCTCGCGCCGACGGGAGGAAAACATCGTCCATGCGGCCCCAGCGGAAGCGCGACAGGACACGCTCCAGCTTTGCCTGCATCACATCGAGATTGGTGTAGTGCCGGACACGCGATTTCAGCGATGCGCCTTCTATGCGGGGCTGATCCGGATCGATCTCCCACGGATGGAAGTAGAAAACGACGGCCTCGCCGTCTTCGCGGTTGACCCGGTCGATCGCCCAGCTGGAAAAGCGATAGGGCAAGAGCCTGAAGAAACCACCGCCACCGCAGGCCATACGCCGACCGGCATATTCGACGGTCGTGACGGGAATTTCGAGCATTTCGCTGCCGCGCACGGGCTTGTGTGGAAAGCGTGGCGCTTCCGGCCAACCATAATGGTCCGACTGGATCGGGGCGACCGACGACGAATAGGCGTAGCCTTCCTCAGCAAGGACATCGAGCGCCCAGGCATTGGTCTTCCCGATCGAAAAGCTCGGCGCCCGGTAGCCGCGGACGGCGATGCCCGCCGCATCTTCGATCAGCGCTTTCGCCTTTCGAAGGTCGGCCCGGAACTCCTCTGCGGTAAAGCCATGAACGCGGTCGTGGCCGTAGCCGTGACTGGCGATCTCGTGACCGCGCGTCACGATCTCCCGGATCAGTGAAGGAAGACGTTCAGCCACCCAGCCGAGCGTGAAAAACGTTGCGACGACATCATTTGCCTCGAACATATCGAGACAGCGGCGCGTATTGGCCTCGACCCGGCTGCGATGCGCTTTCCATTCGCCGCGCTCGATCACATTCTCGAAGGCGCCGACCTGGAAATGCTCCTCCACGTCGACGGACATCGCATTCACGACTGAGGATGACGACGGCACCTTCATTCCGCCGCATTGCCCATGGACGTCACACTGCCTTGCGCAGCGGCCTGTGCTTCGACCTGCTCGCTGAGTTCCGACACCAGAGACAGGAGCTGTTTGATCACCCGGTCATGCGCATCGAGACGACGCGTCAGCAGGCGAAGTTCCGATTCCGATTCGACGCTTTTCTGCGTGACGGCGTTGACTTGCTGATGGAAACTGTCGCGCTGAGGCATCGCGTTATCAGCCTCCAGATCGCTGACCACGTCGCCGACCAGGGCGCCATCGATTTCCGTCACGCCGTCGAAGGCCGCCGCCATCAGGGCGCGGGAAGCTACAGTATTTAGCCGGCGGGGAACGCCGCCAGAGGCTTCGAAGAAGCCATCAAAAGCATCGTCGGTAAAGCTCGGATTTCCAGTCCAGCCGGAGG
>JBAUIQ010000302.1:0-4223 GCA_049683075.1 Pacificimonas sp. | reverse complement strand
GAGTTCGGCCTCCATCGCCGTCGCGGCGTAGTGAATGCCCTTGCCTTCGAACTTCTCGAGATTTTCGAGGTTCAGCTTCCGATAGCGAGCGCCGCTGGCGATCACCACGGCGCGGCTGTGCACGCATTCCTCGGCGTCTGTCGAGATGGCGTAGCGACCGTCGGCCTCGTCCTTGATGGCGACGGCAGACCGGGCGATGGCAAGCCGTGCGCCAAATTTCTGCGCCTGAACTTGCGCTCGTCCGGCAAGGGCTTGCCCGGAAATGCCTGTGGGGAAGCCGAGATAATTCTCGATTTTGGAGCTCGTGCCCGCCTGTCCACCGGGCGCCATGGTTTCGAGTACGATGACGTCGAGACCTTCCGAAGCGGCGTAAACGGCTGCGGCCAAGCCGGAAGGCCCCGCGCCTACCACGGTGAGATCCCAGTCCCGATCGATGTCGAGTTCTTCCAGCAGGCCGATCGCGCCCGCCAGTTCGATATTCGTCGGGTTTTTGAGCGGTTTCTCGTCGTAGACAACGACCGGCAGATCCTCTCGCGAGATGTCGAGACAGCCGAAGAAGTCCTCTGCATCGTCTTTGTCATCCGGACGATTGGGATCGAGCAGGCGATGCGGATAGCCGTTCCGCGTCAGGAAACGCTGGATCCTGAGCGTGTCGCCGCCATTCGCGGATCCCAAAAGCACGACGCCGCCCTGCGTATGACCGATTAGGCCGACGCGCCGCAGGATGAAGGCGCGCATGATAATCTCGCCGATGTCCGGCTCCGACTGGATCAGCTTGCGAAAATCGGTGCGGGGGACGCGGATCAGCGTCGTGTCGGATCCGGTGCGGCCGGACACGAGAATTTCCCTGTCGTTGAACAGATCGAGCTCGCCCGTGAACTGACGATCTCCATGTATCGTAAAGACGTTCGGATTGCCTTGTTTGTCGCGGTCGAAAATTTCGACCGACCCTTCCCGGATTACGAAGAAATCGACGCTGCGATCGCCGCGCTTGAACAGGGTCGCCCCCTTTTCGAGATGCTCTTCCCTGCCGAACCGGCCGATACGGTCGAGCTGCGCTTCGGTCAGTCTCGGAAACGTCTGCTCTTCACGTGCATAGGGATCGTCGGGCGCTAGGGTCGGGTTGGGTTCACGGGCGGCGGCGTTGTCGGGGGTCTCGCTCATTCTCCTAAAATAGGTTACCCGCCTGTCGAAAGCGAGACCGACACCGCCCGATTGACACGCACCCCGCTACGCCGCGAGATGGCAATCGTCGCTAAGGCCCCGTAGCTCAGCTGGATAGAGCGCCAGACTTCTAATCTGGATGTCGCAGGTTCGAATCCTGCCGGGGTCGCGCCTCCCTAATGATTAACCTGAATCATACTTCTAAGTAAATATTCGGGAGGATGAGACCATAATGAACCGTAAATCACTATAAGTTTTGGTGGTAAGTAAATCTGTCTCAGTTGGAGAATGGGGATTTTTCATTATACATGCACTGGGATAAAGGTAGATAAATACACACATGTTGCTTAAATAGTTGGCCTATATCGTTTTTTCAATCTTGAACGAAGATGCGTTACGCACAAAATTATGACTAAAGACGATAAATGTTGTCGGCGTGAAGCGGTCGCTGGCATTTTTCAACTAGGCGACCGTGTGGAAATCGCGAGCTCAATGCAGTTCGGAGAAATCTGTGAATTGCGGATTAGTTTCGGCCGGCTGTCCTGCCTTATTGCAATTGATGACGATCATGTATTGGTTGATCAGTCGGAATTGCGCCAGATTGGATGTTGTAATCATAGATTACCCGGCTCATTAATGTGAGCGCAAGATTTTGAAACTAAGTCGATTTCTCATGAAAAACGATGTGAGAATCGAAGCTGGCCGGGTAAGGGTGACGATCGTAGGCGATGTCGTCGCGGCCATGAAGTCCGTTGAAGGGCGAAAGGGTAGTCCGCTCTTCCGCTTGCTGTCCGGTCAATCCGTTTCTCCAGATGCTTTGTCAGAAAGCGGCGTCGAAGACGTCATCATCGGTCGACCGGATGTTTTGGAATAGGAGTTAGGCGACAAAGCGTCCCTTGATTTCCGTCCGTGTGCCAGGACAAAAGGCATGCCATGCCCAGACATGAAGAAGTCCGAAATCTGCCCTATACCCCGACCCAGATGTTCGATCTGGTCGCCGACGTCGGCGGTTATGACGAATTTCTGCCGTGGGTGGCGGCGACCCGCGTCCGGTCGAAGACTGACGACGAGCTCGTCGCCGACCTGATCGTCGGTTTCAAGATGGTCCGCGAGACGTTCACCAGCCGCGTGCAACTGAACAGACCGCACGACCTGCATGTTGATTATCTCGACGGCCCATTGAAATATCTGAAGAACGATTGGAGATTCGAACCGGACGGGAAGGACGGTACCGACGTCCATTTTTGCGTCGACTTCGAATTTCGGCAGAAACTGTTCGAGCGACTCGCGGGCGCCTTCTTCGGAGAAGCATTCCGCCGCATGGTGGCCGCCTTCGAAAAACGTGCGGCCGAGGTCTATGGCGCGGCTGGTTCTTCGGGTGTCGAACCGGGCAACAGCAGTTCCAGCGCACACCGCACCGCCTGAAGCCGGATCGCCGTCCGCCCCTCGTCCGGGAAGGTCTTCGTATCGGCGATGACCAGCTCGGGGTCTGCGCCCTTCAAGGCGCGGGCGAAGACGACCGTACCCACCGGCTTCTGCGGGCTGCCACCTCCCGGTCCAGCGACACCAGTAACGGCGACGGAGATATCCGCATTGGACCGCGCCAGCGCCCCGCGCGCCATCGCCCAGGCCGTCGCCACACTGACCGCGCCGAACGTGTCGATTACGTCGCTATGGACGCCGAGCAATTCTTCCTTCGCCACGTTCGAGTAAGTGACGAAGCCGCGCCCGACCACATCCGAGCTTCCGGCAATTTCCGTCAATACACCGGAAACAAGCCCACCGGTGCAGCTTTCGGCAACGACAACGCGCCGCCCGATCTCCCGGTTACGGTCGATGACGTCGGCGGCAAGGGCCACGAGGTCGTCGGGATAAAGATTCATTAAGAAAGCCGAGCAAGTCTTTGTTAAATAGAGATGGTCGCCACGGCCTGCGCGGCGATCCCTTCACGGCGTCCGGCAAAGCCCAGCCGTTCCGTCGTCGTCGCCTTCACGCTAGTCCGCGCTGGGTCCAGCCGCAAGACGTCGGCGACGCGCTGTCGCATGGCTTCCCGATGCGGCCCGATTTTCGGCGCCTCGCAGATCAGCGTAACGTCGACGTTCTCGATCCGCCCCCCGGCCGCCGTGACCAGGTCGCGCGCATGGGCAAGAAATTGGTCCGAGGCGGCGCCCTTCCACTTGTCATCCGAGGGTGGAAAATGATCGCCAATATCGCCCGCGCCGATCGCACCGAGCACTGCGTCGGTAAGCGCGTGAAGTCCGACATCCGCATCGCTATGACCCGCAAGCGCCTGTCCATGGGGAACCTTCACCCCACACAGCCAGACGTGATCGCCGGGGCCGAAGCGGTGCACATCATAACCCATGCCCGTCCGAACGCCGCGCGTCACCAGATGTCGCTCTGCCCGATCGAGGTCGGCAGGATGCGTCACCTTGAACAGGGTCTCGTCTCCGGAGACGATGGCGACGGACAGGCCTGCGCGCCGGGCAATCTCGGCGTCGTCTGTGGCGCCCGCCACTGCCTCGCGATGCGCGGCCAATAACTCAGGGAGGCGAAAGGCTTGCGGCGTCTGCACGCGCCACAAATTCTCACGCGATACTTCCTCCTGCAACGTGTCCTCGCCGCGCCTCAGACTGTCGACCACCGGAAGACCCGGAACCGCACCATTGTGCACATCGAGTGCTTGCAACAGCTCATCGACGACCATGCTCGTCACGAACGGGCGCGCGGCATCGTGGATCAGGACCCGCTTTGCACCCTCTGCCGCGGACAAACCGGCCAGCACCGACGCCTGACGCGTCGCCCCGCCGACGATCGGCTCGCCCACGTCCAGTCCAGCGACCGCAGAATCGTAGTGCGCCCGATTATCCGGATCGATCACCACGCGCACATCATCGATTCCCGGATGGGCTAGCAGTCGTTCGACGCTCCAGCGCAGCAATGGCTGGCCGCCAACCGGGAGATATTGTTTCGGAACCTCGCTACCCAGCCGCGCGCCTTTTCCGGCAGCAACGATGAGGCAAGCGGTCGTCATGGCGGGCGTCCTAGCGGGGCGGGCA
>JBAUIQ010000301.1:0-9384 GCA_049683075.1 Pacificimonas sp. | reverse complement strand
CGCCTCTTTCACGGTCGAACGCCTCGTTCTGACCGCCCTTAGTTTTGTGCCGGTCCCAGCCGGCTTCAGATTCGAACCGGAGTGACAGACGAATATGCAGATCATCGTTCGCGACAACAATGTCGATCAGGCCCTTCGCGCGCTCAAGAAGAAGTTGCAGCGCGAGGGTGTCTATCGCGAGATGAAGCTGCGTCGTCATTATGAGAAGCCGTCGGAGAAGCGTGCGCGTGAGCGCGCCGCCGCCGTGCGTCGTGCCCGCAAGCTGGAGCGTAAGCGCGAAGAGCGCGACGGCATCCGCTAGGACGCCCGTTCGGGATCGTCTGGTCCCGTCGATCCGGTAATATCGCGCAAGGACTGAGAGCCCGTATGGCCAAGAGATCCACCATCGCCGACCCGATGCCGCGCGACCAGGTGCGCGAAACGGGCATTGGCTTCTGGCTGGGGCTTCTGGCGCTCGTCGTCATCGCCATGGGCCTGTTCTCTTGTGTCGGGACGCAGCCGCTGCAGCGCATCGCGACCGACACTGGCCTCGAATATCAAGTGCTGCGTGACGGCGAAGGCCCCTCGCCGACGCTGACGGACACGGTTCTCGTGCATTATCAGGGCGAACTCGCCGACGGCACCGTCTTCGATTCGAGCTATGCGCGCGGTGAACCTGCGGCCTTCGGCGTTGGTCAGGTGATTCCCGGATTTGCCGAAGGTCTTCAGATGATGGAGACGGGCGCGAAATATCGGTTCTTCATCCCCTCCGAGCTCGGCTACGGCGCGTCTGGCGCGGGGAACGCAATTCCGCCCAACAGCGACCTGATGTTCGAAGTCGAGCTCATTGCGATCGCGCCGCCGGGCATGGGCGCACCGCCGCTGGCGCCCGCAGACGGCGAACTGTCCGACGACGGCTAACCTCGCCTAAGCGCTGATCGGCGCCCAACAAGACAATCGATTTCGGCGTGTGAAACGCCAGACTGTACTTCCATGCTGACGCTCTCCGACATAACCGTCCGCCTCGGTGGACGTACCATCATCGACAAGGCCGCGCTCAGTGTGCCGCCGGGCGGGCGTCTCGGCCTTATCGGCCGCAACGGCGCTGGGAAATCCACGCTGATGAAGGTGATGATCGGCGAAATCGAGCCGGACGACGGCAATCTGAACCTGCCGACCGGGGCGCGCCTCGGCTATCTGCAGCAGGAGGCGCCGCATGGCACGAAAAGTCCTCTCACCACCGTGCTCGCCGCCGATACCGAGCGCGCGCAATTGCTCGCGGACTCCGAAAGCGTCACCGATCCTGACCGCCTCGGCGACATTCATGAGCGGCTCCTCGCCATCGACGCCTGGTCCGCAGAGGCGCGCGCCGCGCGCATCCTCGTCGGTCTGGGTTTCGACGAGGAGATGCAGGCGCGCCCGCTCGACAGCTTTTCCGGCGGCTGGAAAATGCGTGTTGCCCTCGCCGCCTTGCTTTTCACACGGCCCGATGTCCTTCTGCTTGACGAGCCGTCCAACCATCTGGACCTCGAGGCCACGCTCTGGCTTGAGGATTTCCTCCGTGCCTATCCGTCCACTGTGGTGGTCATCAGCCATGAGCGCGACCTTCTCAATAAGGTCGTCACCCACATCGCGCATGTCGAGGCAGGCGGTGTCACGCTTTACACTGGTGGCTATGACGCCTTCGAGAAGCAGCGCCGCGAGCGTCTCGACCAACTCGCCGCGACGGCGCAGAAACAGCAGGCGCAGCGCGACAAGCTGCAGGCCTTCGTAGATCGTTGGCGTACCAAGGCGCACAGCGCAAAGCAGGCGCAGTCCCGGCTGAAGGCGCTTCAGCGCATGAAGCCCGTGGCCGCCGCCGTGGAAGATCCGACGCTCAGCTTCGATTTTCCCAGCCCCAAAGAACTCAAACCGCCGCTGATCACGCTCGACACTGCCTCGACCGGCTATGGCGACACGACAATCCTGAACCGCCTTAACCTCCGCATCGACCCTGACGACCGCATCGCGCTCCTCGGCCGGAACGGGAACGGCAAAACGACGCTAGCCCGTCTTCTTGCGGCTCAGCTGCCCGCCATGACCGGGGAAGTGAATGCCAGCGGGAAGATGGAGGTCGGCTATTTCACGCAATATCAGGTCGAAGAGCTCGACACGGACGACACGCCGCTCGAACATATGACGCGACAAATGGCGAGTGGCAGTGCGTCCCCCAAGCCTGGCGCCGTCCGCGCCCAGCTCGGCCGCTTCGGCTTTTCCGGCGAACGGGCGCTGCAAAAGGTCGAGACCCTTTCCGGCGGCGAACGCGCGCGTCTCGCCCTCGCCCTCATCACTCGCGACGCCCCGCATCTCCTCATCCTCGACGAGCCGACGAACCATCTCGACGTCGACACGCGCGAGGCGCTTGTTCAGGCGCTCAACGATTATGACGGCGCCGTCATCATCGTCAGCCACGACCGCCATATGGTCGAGGCCGCCGCCGACCGCCTGGTCCTCGTCGAAGGCGGCACGGCCCAGCCCTATGATGGCAGCCTCGACGATTATACGGCTTTCGTGCTTGGCCAGTCCGGCGCGACATCCGACAAGAAGCCCGCTGCAAAGGCTCGGAAAAAAGATCGCAAAGCGGCCGCCGAACAGCGCAACGCCGAGAAGGCCATCCGCCTTGAGATCAAGGATCTTGAAGCAGAAGCTGCGGCGTTGGAAAAGCGCGTCGCTACTTTCGACAAGGCTCTTCAGGACCCCGCGCTGCAAGCCGACTCAAAGGCCACTGCCGATGTGATGAAACAGCGCAGCGACGCTGCCGATGACCTGGAGGCCGTCGAAGCGCAATGGACGGCAAAGGCGGAAGACCTTGCGAAGCTGGAGACAGCAGCCGCCTGATCGCGACTTGTTGCGGCGCACCGAGCGCTTTAACCGCTCCGGTTAGGGAGACTGAACATGATAACCCGCATCCGCGAAATTCGGAACGGCAAAAACCTTACGCTCGCGGAGGTGGCGGCTCGCTGCGACCCGCCGACCACGCCTCAGACGATTGGACGATTGGAAACGGGGACGCGTACGGTAAGCGTCGACTGGCTCAATCGCATTGCCGCCGCGCTCGACGTGCTTCCCGGCGATCTCGTCAAGCTGGACGACCGGCCCGACATTCCCATTCACGCGCGCTTGACCGCCGATGGCGCGGAGCCGCTCAAGGCGAAAAAGAACTTCGCGCCGCCGCAGCCCGATGACGATCTGGTCGGGATGGAGATCGGGTATCCGTTTGGAGACTATCGTCCCGGCGATCAGCTTTGGCTGCAGAAGCTCGATCCCGCCGATTACATGTCAGCCGCCAACCGCGACATTCTCGCGCCGCGAAGTGGTGAGAGATACGCGTTCGGTCGCCTCGTCGATATGTTCGGCAGTCGTCTATCCATTCTCCCGCCTCAGCAAGGCGGTCGCCAGATCGTCCTGACGGACGTCCCCTGGATTGCCGTCGCCACGAAACTCATTCGTGACCTTCGGTAAGTTAACCCGTCAAGACGTTGATTTAACAAATGTTTAGAGGAACGATTTCAAGGTCTCACCGTTCATTCAGTTAGTGAAAGCTTAGAACACTGAAGGAGAGATATCATGAACATCGAACCCGAAGAAACGAGCCAGCTGATCGCCGCGGACAGGGTAGACGGCACTAACTTATATGGTCGGAACGGCGACAAAGCTGGTACCGTAAAGTCGGTCATGATCAACAAGCGCACCGGTCGCGTCGAGCATGTCGTCGCCGACATTGGTAGCTTTTTGGGCATGGGCGGCGAATTGCATACGCTCCCTTGGAACCGGCTCGATTACGATACCAATCTCAACGGCTATCGCATGAATGTGACGGACGACCAGCTGAAGGAAGGCCCAACGCTGAACGATACGAACAATCGATTTAGTCGGGATTATGAAGACCGCGTCTACGGTCATTACGGCTCCACGCCCTACTACGCCTAGTCCCCCCTACCCCTAAGATTAGGCTAGAGAGCGGCGGGGCAGTCGACCTTCGGGTCGGCTGCCCCGTTTGCCTGTGCGAATTCAGCGCGCCCCGTGAAAGCGCCAGCTTCGCAGCGGTCGCGCCTGCGCTCTAAGGGAAGCTTCGTAAGCCGCTACGTCGGCGGAACTGAAGGATCACGACATGCTCGATCTCGCCAACCGCTCTATCTACGACGAAGACCATGCAATCTTTCGCGACAGCGTGAGGAAGTTCTTCGCCGCCGAGCTGGAGCCCAATCTCGACAAATGGGAAAAGGCGGAGATCGTCGATCGCGACTTCTGGCAAAAGTGCGGCGAGGCAGGAATTCTTTGCCCGCAGGTGCCGGAAGAACATGGCGGACCTGGCCTCGACTATCGCTTTAACGCAATCGTCGGCGAGGAACTGAGCTACGCCGGGTCGTCAGCGGGCATAACACTGCAGTCCGACATAACCGCGCCCTATTTCTTCGAATATGGCAGCGATGAGCAAAAGGCCGAATGGCTGCCGAAGATGGTGTCGGGCAAAGTCATTACCGCGATCGCCATGACGGAACCCGCGACCGGCTCCGACCTACAGTCGATTAAGACCACCGCGAAGCGCGACGGCAATCACTACGTCATCAATGGCTCGAAGACTTACATCACCAACGGTCAGCTTGCCGACGTCGTCATCGTCTGCGCCAAGACCGATCCCGACGCCCCTGGCAGCAAAGGCACCAGCCTGATCCTCGTCGAGGCAACCCGCGAAGGCTTTGCCCGCGGCCGTAACCTCGACAAGATCGGTCAGCACAGCGCCGACACCTCCGAACTTTTTTTCGAGGATGTCCGCGTGCCGATTACCAATTGCCTCGGCGCGGAAAATATGGGCTTCTCCATGCTCATGAACATGCTGCCGCAGGAGCGCCTGCAGATTGCCGTGGCCGCCCAGGCCGGGGCCCAGCGCGCTTTCGATGAAGCTGTGAAATTTACCAAGGACCGGAAGGCGTTCGGTAAGACCGTCTTCGACTTCCAAAATACGAAATTCACCCTCGCCGGCCTCGCCGCAAAGCTTCAGGCCGGTTGGGCCCATGTCGACTGGTGCATCCAGCGCCACGTCGACGGCAACCTCACACCTGCCGAGGCCAGCGCCGCCAAGCTTCACCATACCGAGCTGCAATGGGAAGTCTGCGACGCCAGCCTGCAACTCCACGGCGGCGCCGGCTATATGAATGAATACCCCATTGCGCGCCTATGGCGCGACGCCCGCGTCCAGCGCATTTACGGCGGCACCAGCGAGATTATGAAGGAAGTCGTGTCGCGCGCGCTCTGATGTGTCCGACCGTCGAAGACGGTCGAGCTAGAAGGGTCATTGTCGGCCTTCGAACTGGAACGTCGAGAAGCGTCGGGCAGCCTGATCCGGAAATGCGGGATGAGCCGTCAATCCGTCCTTATCTACGCGCAGGTGCCAGGTCGTTCTGATGTTGGGCGCGCCCCTCAGCGCGTTCGGGGTCATGACGGCGATATTCGCTCCGCCATCGAGGTCGCGGAGGCTCTCATAGCGGATCGCTTGCGTCGATAGCGCCCGCGCGTCATCGCCGAGCTTTTGGCAGGACGCGTAATCCCCGGCGTCCGTCCAATCCGCGCGGTTCTCATTGAGCGGCGGTACGGTCAAGTCGAGCGCTCGTGCCGTTCTCACAGCCACTGTAAACGCCGTGTGCGGCAGATTTCCGAGAGGCAGTTTTATCTCCGGACTCGCCGCAAAGAAGCGCAGCCGCCAATAGGCGGTCTCGGCGAGCGCTGTCGCTTCACTTTCGGATGCGTAGAAGATGCCCGGTTTGATGCCACCTCGACGAAAACGGGTGCCGTTTGCGTGCCAATAGCGGAATGGGGCGGCGAGCAGGAAATGGAGATGCGCCGCCTCAGGCGGCAGGCTGGGCTTTACGTCGTCGACCAGCTCCTCCAGCCGCGCCTGGGCCGCCGCGTCCGCCGCCAGCCTGTTCGTCGAAATCCGGTGCTGTCCCTCGACGATCCGCCAGACCTCACCCGAATAGCGACGCAGATCGGCTTCGACCGGCCGCACGCGGGCCGCCGCCTCGCTTTCAAGATCGCCCGCGATAGCCGTCGACATAGGCGGTCAGCTCGGTCAGCCCTTGGATGGTCTGCAGACGCGCGGCCGGAACGCCGCCCAGCTCCCGATTTTCCGACCTTAACCAACTACGTGCCGCGCGGTCGTCGGACCCCAAGAGCGCATCCAATCCGCGAAACAGCCGCACTAAATATTGCCCAAGCTCGAAGGGCTTGGTTCCGGGCTTTACGTCGAAACCCCGCGCCTTCAGTCGCGATGCCGACGCGGGCGAGACTCCCAGGACCCGTCCCAGTTCCTCGTTCGTCAATGCCCAGAAGCGCGCCACGCGCGCAATTGCTTCGCTCAGCACCGCACCATCGTCATGCAGACGCTCGCTCGGTCGATCAATATCTCGCGAAATCGTCGCCATTATCATTCTCCTGATGGAATAGGTACACTTTCCATCAGGAGAACGCAAGGAAGGGCTTCTCACCCCATCGAATATCTTCAAGCAACGCCGCCCAGGGCCGACAATTCAGGCGGCGAGACGGTTCGCGCTCATCCCATCCGGAGATACGGAGCGTTGCATGAAAGCCGACCCGCAGGCGAGCGAGACGCCAATAGCATCGAGCCGCGCGATTTGCGTGGCATCGCGGACATCCCTCGCCACCACGGTCAGACCACATCGCCGTGCTGCCTTCATCTGGCCTTCGCTCGCGCCCATCAAAAGGCGGGCCGACAAAGACCGAACTGTTCCTGGCAGGCTTTCCGTCAACTGGTCGACGCTGGAAAGCTCGGTCGCGATCTCGAACCCGGAAACCGTCAAAGCAAGAAGTCTGTCGTGCGCCGCGGCACTGGCGGTCGCTAACTCGGCCGAGACGACCGGAACGAGGCGCGTCCTCAATTGTGGGCGAGCCGTCACGACATCGTGAAGCTCCGACACTGCATCTTCCGATGCCAAGATTTCATCCGGCATTCTGGCCAGCAAGCGAACATTGTCGGATCGGACGGCGAGCATCTCGGCGATGGAAATCGCCTGCGCCAGGACAAACCAAAAATCGTCCTTCTCCGTATCATCGTCGAGCCATAAATGGCGCGGGCGCAAGTCGCGAAGCGCGACGATCGGCTTTGACCGTATGGCCAACATATCTCTATCGACTGACGTGTTTCCGAACTCCGACAAAGCTGTTGGCCTGGTCCGGGCCTCATAAGCATCCTCTTCAATCGGCCTGATGATCATGAACGGCTCACGCATATCGTCGGAAGGCACCGCTGACTCTGCCGACGAGCTGTCCGCGGACTTCTCGCTTATGCATGCATCATCGTCGGTGTCAGAGCGCGCTGCCTGAGCCGTCACGGATCGTCGTTTTGGTCGCTGACGTCTGTCCGCCAACACACGAAGAAGCCGCATGCCCCAATGTCCGGTCACGAAAACCAGACAAGTCGCGACACTCGCCGCGATCGCCGCTTCGGCGCTGACCCCCCAGATTTCCGGACCGGCAAGGCAAAGACCCGCACCGCCGATCAGGTAGAGGAAGAACGTCAACCAGTCGTCTCTGCGGAGGATCGCCATGCGATGGGGGGAGGACTGGCGCGTCGAGGATCTCATATCTCGACAATCGGAAATTAAGGTTAGAAAATCGTTAATGTGGGCTTTCTGGCCAGGCGCTTGAGCGCTTGAGGCGAGCCTGGATTCCGCCTACACACAAGCGGAACGAAATTCGGACGAAAGACAATCTATGCACTTTCGGATAAGGCCGTTGGCAATCGCAACCTTGGCGGCTCTGGCGCCCCTGACAGCGTGCGACGGGGCTGAAGATGACGCTGACGCAAGCGGCGCAGCTGTTGCGGCAGGCGGCGGAAACGCCGATCTCGAATTCGACAGCTCTACTATGGACGCCATGTCGATCGACGTCGCCGCAGGTGGTGTCGAATCGCCGCTCGATCCTGAAACGGCTGACGCCGGCCTCGAAATGCTCAATCGCCAGACGAACGGGTCAGCGGACACAAGCGCCGCGGCCGATGCCGAAGCCCTCGCGGAGGATATGGGTATCGACGACGGCGATAACCCGAACCAGTGAAAGCTCAACAAAAGGAAGATTGATATGACGCTCGACGAAATTACCGAGAACATGCGTGGCCGCGTCGGTGCAGATGCCGGGCTCAATAAGAGCGTAAAGTTCGACTTCAACGATGATGGCGTGGTCCGGATCGATGACACCGCAAGTCCGGCGGTCGTCGACAATCAGGACGTACCCACCGACTGTACGGTGAAGGTTGCCAAGGACGATTTCGAGAAGATCGCGGCCGGCGAGCAGAATGCACAGATGGCCTTCATGCAGGGCAAGCTGAAGGTCGAAGGCGACATGTCGGTCGCCATGCAGCTCGGTAAGGTCTTCGGCTAGGCCCAACGACAGACACGAACTACGGTCCGGGCGCGATGTCGGACAGACATCGCGCCCCTTATCTATTGGGGCGCTCCTGGGTCCGTGCCGCGCGACGTGCCGTCATGAACAGCATGTTTCCGTCCCGTTCGACTTTTAAAGACGCTTCATTGTCAAAGCCCGGCAGGCGTAGGCGTGCCAGCAAAGCCGCCGCGTGGCGCGGTGCCGCCACTTCGCCTGCACGGTGCAGCAGGTTCAAATAAAGCCGCCCCAGCGCCCTGTCCGCGACCAAACTGCTCATCCACAATGATGCATCAGGCGCGGAAATACGTGCCAGTTCTTCGGTGACCACCTCCACATCTTCGAACAGATGCAGCATTCCAGGCGCAAGCACGCTAGCAAACGCGCCGTCGCGAAACGGCAGGCCGCGCAGATCCGCCTGAAGAAAAACAAGATGGTCGGGCACGCCACCTCCGAGCGCGCGGATCCGATCGCGCGCGGCCTTCATCATGCCGCGAGACAGGTCGCACAAGACCGTCGGACGCCCCGACGCCATGTGGGCTTTCGCTGTCGATACCAGCGAGCCGCAACCGGCATGAGCAGCAGGCCATCCGCGCTGTCCACGGCACGCTGCGCAAAGCGCGAGTAGCTCGCCGACGACGCCCCCCATGCCACTCGGT
The DNA here is from genome assembly GCA_049683075.1 of Pacificimonas sp. Lineage (GTDB taxonomy): Bacteria > Pseudomonadota > Alphaproteobacteria > Sphingomonadales > Sphingomonadaceae > Pacificimonas. The sequence goes on along the minus strand of JBAUIQ010000301.1, from coordinate 310 downwards.
TGTAAATGCGGTTGCCAATTAGGCGATCGTACAGCGCAGCATTCCGATCATAGACCTGGTGCGAGGTCGGCGGTTCGCCGATCGTCCAGATTCCCTCGACCAACCTTCGAGGTTGTGAGTCCACAGGCAGCACGGTCTTCAGAATTTGCGGAACGGCAATCGATTTTAGCTTCCGTTCTGCCATGTGACACCAGTTTCGCCTTTGGGCTGCTAGCCTTACTTTAGGGCAGCGCGACGGCTAGAGAAAACCGTCCGACCAGAAAAAAGGCCGCCTCCGAAAGAGACGGCCTTTCTCTCACGTCGCATGGAC
>JBAUIQ010000300.1:0-6600 GCA_049683075.1 Pacificimonas sp. | reverse complement strand
GCCTCGACAAGCTGGCGGCGGATATCGAGGAGACGCGACCGACAGTGATGGTCGTGGTGCCGCGCCTGTTCGAGGTCCTGAGGACCCGCATCCAGAAGGGCATTGAGAAGCAGGGCGGCGCCGCGGCCTGGCTGATGCAGCGCGCGATGAATCTCGGCAAGCGGGCCTATTATGCCGGCAAGGTGCCGATGGTAGACAAGCCGCTCGATCTCGTTCTCGACAAGACCGTGCGGAAGAAGGTCGGCGAACGCTTCGGCGGGCGACTGAAGGCGATGGTGTCCGGTGGGGCACCGCTGAACCCCGAGGTCGGCCTGTTCTTCCACTCGCTCGGCATCACCCTGCTGCAGGGCTATGGCCAGACCGAGGCAGCCCCCATCGTCAGCTGCAACCGGCCGCGAGATACGATCAAAATGCATACGGTCGGCCCGCCGCTGAAGGGCGTCGAGGTCAAGATCGCCGACGATGGCGAAATCCTCGTGGCGGGCGAGCTCGTGATGCATGGCTATTGGCAGAATGACGAAGAGACCGCGCGCGTCCTGAAGGACGGTTGGCTGCACACCGGCGACATTGGTCATATTGATGAAGACGGTCACATCATCATTACCGACCGCAAGAAGGACCTGATCGTCAACGACAAGGGCGACAATGTCGCGCCGCAGCGGGTGGAGGGCATGCTGACTCTGCAGCCCGAAATCCTGCAGGCGATGGTCACGGGCGACAAGCGGCCCTACCTCGTCGGCCTCGTCGTCCCGGACCCAGAATGGGCGATGGAATGGGCGCGGGACAACGGTCACCCCGCCGATATGGCGCAGCTGAAGGGGCTACCCGAATTCCAACGTGCCATCAGCGCCGCCGTCGACCGGGTGAACCGCACGCTCAATAATATCGAAAAGGTTCGCCGCACAATCATAGCCGAGAGTCAGTTCACGGTCGAGAATGAACAGATGACGCCATCGATGAAAATCCGTCGTCACGTCATTCGCAAGCACTATGGCGAGCGGATGGATGCCCTCTATAAGTAGGGATCGGGTAGAGGCGGAATTGCTCCGCCTAGCTAATCAACGCGGACCGGCGAAAAGCTATTGCCCATCGGAGGTCGCGCGCGCGCTTTGGCCGGACGACTGGCGAACGCACATGGACGAGGTTCGCGATGCGGCGGACCGGCTGGTCGACCGCGACGTCCTCATCTGCACGCAAGGAGCGAACATCGTCCGACCGACAACGGCGCGCGGCCATATCCGTTTGCGGTTGCCGCCTTCAGGCGTAGTGCGACAGTCTTAGACCGGTGCGCGGCCAGCGGCATTTGGCCAGCTTCCCGGTCGTCGACAGGCAGATCCACGCATCGCGCATGTCCTCGCCGCCGAAGACAATGTTCGTCGTGAGGAGGTCGGGAAAGTCAAATTGCTCGCGCTCTCCGCTCTCAGGGTGAATGGCGGCGACGCCCGGCGCCTCGAGAAGCGTCGCCACACAGACATGGCCGTCCGCTTCGACCGCCAGCGAATCGAGGAGCGTCCGTCCGGGAAAACTGTGCAGGACATGCCCCGGAAAGGCTGGAAAGGCCGAGGCTTCGACCTCGCCCGGACCGATAATATTGAAGGACAGGAGCAGGCGCTCGTTTGTCAGGGCGGTGTAGACGGTCTTGCCGTCCGGCGAGAGGCCAACCCCGTTCATATTCGGACCGTAGGCGGCGCGCTTCACCTCGCTGCCGTCCGCCTTCGCCCAGTAAAGGCCGCCGTGATCGTGACCATGGTCGCGCACCTTGCCGAGGTCCGTGAACCAGAAACCGCCTGCGCCGCCATTGGCGTCCGGTGCCTCGAAAACGATGTCGTTCGGACCCGAAAATTTATGGCCGTCGCATTCGGTGTAGAGCGTCGTCACCTCGCCCGTTTCGATGTCGATCCGCTCGATCCGCCCGCCCGAGTAATCCGCCGCCGCCTTACCGGGTATCAGCAGGCCGTTCTGGTCAGACTCCCATTCGAAACCGCCATTATTGCAGCAATAGAGCGCGCCGTCCGGCCCGATGGCGAGTCCATTCGGGCCACCTCCCGGTTCTGCAACGGTCGTCTTCGTACCGTCCGGCGCGACCCGTGTGATGCGCCCAGCCTCGATCTCCGTTACAATGACGGAGCCGTCTTTCATCCAGACCGGCCCCTCCGGAAAGCGCAGGTCCTTGGTGACGATCTCGTGATCCAGCTGCATGTTCGGCTCCCTCCTGAGATCCTAGCACAGTGGCGGGACTTCGATCTGCAGGAAAGCTACCCAATCGTAGCAGCGGGCAAATGTCTTTGACGTCGCTGATGTTCTATATATGTTCGGCTGTATGGGAGAGCAGGAATGTTGACGGGAAGTTGTTGCTGCGGCGCCGTGGCATTCGCGTTGGAAGACGCGCCCTCGATGATGGCGACGTGTCACTGCACACGTTGCCGCAAGGTCGGAGCGAGTATTTTCGTATTCGCGTCCCGTGACTCCTTTCGCTTGACGAGCGGAGCTGACTCGATCCGCACCTACGCGCCCGAGGCTGGCTATCGCTACGCTCGCAGCTTCTGCGGTATTTGTGGGTCCGCGCTCGGCGAAATCGAGTCGACCGACGACAGCTTCCCGCTGCCCGCCAACCTGTTCGACACGCCGCTACCGCTCGAGAATCGCTTCCATGAATTCGTCGCGGAGAAGCCGAACTGGTATGCCATCTGCGACAGTGCCAAACAGTTCGACCATCACCCGCAAAAGGCCGCCGACTGACTGCCATGACGACCGAAACCCTGATCGCCTCCTTCGCCGCCTTGCTTGTTGGTCTTGCCATCGGCTGGCTGATTTGGGCGCGGGCAGCCGCAGGATTGCGCGCGGACGTCGCGCGCTCCGCGGAGGAGCTTGCGAGCGAACGATCGGCGCATGACGCGACACGCGACGAAGCGGTCGCGGACCGGGCGCGGCTGACGGCGGCCGTGGCGGATGCAGAGCGCGGGCAGGCACTTGCCGAGAGTGCGCGTGACGAGCGTGTGCGCGAGATCGAGGATCTGAAATCCGAGCGGGCGGGTCTGCGGACGAAGATCGATGAGTTGGACGTGCACCGGCTGGAACTGGTCGACCTGAAGCGTGGTCTCACCGAACAGCAAAAGGCGTTCGATGCACGTGAAGGCGACCTGAAAAAGGGCTTCAAGGAGCTGGCTGACAAGGCGCTTGGCGAGACGACCGAGGCGTTTCTGAAACGGGCGGAGGAAACGCTTGTTCGCCACCGCGAGAAAGCGAATGAGGGTCTGGGCCAGAACCGCGCCGAACTCGACAAGATGATCGCGCCGATGCGCGATACGCTGACCAAATATCAGGAGCGGTTGCGCGAAATCGAGGAGAAGCGCGGCAAGGCCTATGGCGAGATCACGAACGCCATCGCGCTCGTTCGTGAAGGCCAAGAGGGTGTGCGAGACGAGGCGCGGAAACTCGTCGGCGCGCTCCGCAACGCGCCCAAGGCACGCGGGCGCTGGGGCGAGCATCAGCTCAGGAACGTCCTTGAAATGGCGGGTCTTTCCAAACATGCCGACTTTCAGGAAGAAGTGCATGTCGACGGCGAAGACGGTCCACTGCGCCCCGATGTCGTCATCAACCTGCCTGGCGACCGGGTGCTGGTGATCGACGCGAAATGCTCTCTGAATGCCTATCAGGACGCAGTCGGCGCGGATGATGACGATGAGCGCCTCGCCTACATGCAAGCGCATGCCCGCGCGCTTCGTACCCATGTCGATACCCTCAGCCGCAAGAGTTATTCTGCTCAGTTCGATGACACGCTCGACTTCGTCATCATGTTCGTGCCGGGCGAAAACTTCCTCGCCGCCGCGCTTGAGGTCGATCAGGAGTTGTTCGAGACCGCCTTCCAGAAGAAGGTCCTTCTCGCCAGTCCGACCAACCTGATCGCCATCGCCCGCACCGTCGCTATGGTCTGGCAGCAGGAGAAGGCGGCGCAAAACGTGCGCGAGATCGCCGCCCTCGGCAAGGAACTTTACGACCGGCTTGCCACCATGGGCGACCATGTCGCGAAGGTTGGCCGCAATCTCGAGCTTGCGTCGGGCGCCTACAATAAGATGGTCGGCAGCCTTGAAAGCCAGGTCATGACATCGGCACGTCGCTTCAAGGAGCTGGAGATAGACCCGCCAAAGAAGGATCTAGACGTTCTGGAACCTGCCAGTGTCGAACCGCGCGAGCTAGCCAAACTGTCGACAACGACGCCACTTCCGGAAGCCGCCGAGTAGCTCAAACTATCATCAAATCGCGTTCAGGCCTGCTCAAGAGTGCCACGAGGCCGACGGTCTCGATATCATCGCCGATGTCGCTGGCTGTCATCCCCGCGGATGCCATGCCGGTTTCGCAAGCCGTGACCTTCACGTCCAAATCGACAAGCGCCGCGAACAGGTCGGTCAAGGTCGGCGTACCGTCGACGCGTGCCGCCGCATCTTCGGGCCAACGGCGGCCCGATCTGACGGCGCGGACAGCTTGCCCTTGGAAATGAATAGCAACCGATCGTCCCAGCGCCGCCATCGCAGAGGCCGTCGACAGCCCGCCGTGAAGCCGCTGATAATCGTCCGTCAGGATGATGAATGTCAGCGGGCGCGGCACAGTGGACACTCCGGATCCTTTGGCAGGCGAACGTCGCGCATTCTCTGCGCCAGAGCATCGTAGAAGATCATTCGCCCCGACAGCGGTTCGCCGAAGGGCACAAGAGCGCGAATGACCTCAAGCGCCTGCATGGAGCCCATGATGCCCGCCACGGCACCCAAGATGCCGACATCTGCACAGCTGCGGCCGGGACGATCGACGGCTTCACCTGCGTAACAGAACCAGCAGGGCTGTTCCGCTTCCCAACCACGAAATGTCGACAATTGACCTTCGAATGGGCCGAGCGCTGCGGATACCAGAGGCGTGCGCGCCTCATGCGCTGCGCGTGCGACGACGCCCCGTGTCGCGAAGCTGTCGGACCCGTCTGCGATGACGTCATGACCTTCGAGCAGTTCCGCCGCATTCTCTGCGACGATGCGCTCTTTGACCGCCGTCACGCGTACTTCCGGATTTAGCGCCTTGAGAGCTGCCTTTGCGGAGCCGATTTTCGCCACGCCTACGTCGGCCGTTCCGTGGATGACCTGCCGCTGCAGATTTGAGAGATCGACCTCGTCATCGTCGATGATCGTGATGCGCCCCACACCAGCCGCCGCGAGATAGGCAAGGCACGCACTCCCGAGACCGCCCGCACCGACGACCGCCACCCGCGCTGCGAGCAGCTTGCGCTGCCCGCCACCGCCGATTTCTTTCAAAACGATATGCCGCGCGTAACGCGCCAGCTGCTGGTCGGTGAGATCCGTCATCTCGGACCGCCCTAACGAACCTTATGCGCGCGCCAAAGGCCCCGCGAAACGCTGATCGGCATCCTCAACGATGGCGAACGACCGTTCCGCTCAGGACGCTTTCACACAGTAGCGATATTCCTGTCGCAGCATGTCGGAATAAGAGTGGCCCGGTGTCGCTGACAGTGCGCTGGTCAGGTTTCGCGCCTTCGCCTCTTCGTAAAATGTTCGCGCAACGCCCGGATAGTCTTCCGAAACGACCTCGGTAAGCGTCACGCGGCCTTGTTCATCGGTCCGGAACATCAGGTCGAAAGCGACGGAACGCTCCTCCGCATAGGGGCTCGCACTGCGGCGCGGCGAGCAACCGGCCCAGTCGATCGCCTGTTCGATCTCGTTCGACATAACCTGTGTGAACTTCGAGAAACGCCGCTCGTCGGCCACCTCGACAGTCAGAGGCTTGCACTCATCGGCGCGCGAGCAATCCAAGCGGTCCGCCTCGAACGTCTGCGCCGGTTGACGCGTAAAGCGCATCCGGGTGCGGTACCAACCTTCCTCGGCATCATCGCCGATCACATCTTGCAGATTTCCAGCCGCGAGCAAGCGCTGCTCAACGGCTTCATTGGCCGCCTGGCATTCCACATTCGTCGTGGTCAGCCGGTCCACCGTCCCAGCGTCGTTCACGCCGACCAAGAGCATCATATCGACTGTGATGAGATCACGCCCTGTGCCCTCATAACAGTTCGAATCGGCGACCGCGCCGTCGAGCGACGGACCGAACGCCAAAGCATCGAACGTCGCTTCCGGTAGGACAAACCACTTCGCGCCGCGAATGTCTTCAGTTGTCTGTGCGCTCGCCAGAGTCGCCGCCAAGGTTGCGCAGCCTGCAGCAAGCAAAGTCGTAAGGCGAACCATCATCAATCTCCCTTGTTGGTCGCGAACTGCCTGCCAAAGCGGCGACCTTCAAAATCAACTTTAGCTGAAATTTTTCGAAGGTCTAGTCACTCGGGATTTGTCGCCTTCGTTATTGGACCGATACATGTCAGCGGCCAGTGCTTCCGAAGCCGCCCTCGCCCCTGACCGTTTCATCGAGATCGTCGACCTCTTCGAACGCAGCACGCGTGACGGCCGCAGGGACGAGCTGGGCGATGCGTTCGCCGCGGCGGACAGGGAACGTTTCGTCGCCGAGGTTGGCGAGAATGATTTTCAATTCCCCGCGATAATCGGAATCGATTGTGCCCGGTGAGTTCAGGCAAGTAATGCCGTGCTTCAGGGC
>JBAUIQ010000299.1:0-4295 GCA_049683075.1 Pacificimonas sp. | reverse complement strand
GAGGGAAAGAGTTTGTTTTCCAGACTACCGTGACAGGACTTCGCGGAATTTAGGCGTCAGTCTCCAAAAGGCGTGGAGATGTGAATGGAGGGTGTCGTCAAAATTCATTTGAGTATCGCGCGTGATGCCCCTGCTTTGATCGACCGTCTGGTCCAGCTGATCGAAATTCTCGGCGAGGCCGTTCGCCTCGGCAGGACGAATGCCGGTCATCGAAAGAAATATACGACGATTTATAGGGCCACTTTCAAAAAGCAGTGCCCACGCGGTCGACGACGTGACGCCTGTCCTGACGGCGCACAGGGCAGCCACCAAAAGCGGATCGCCGCTCGCCGCTGTCCGGCCCAGGAGCGCCGCTGACAGTTCACCACGTTCTACGAAGCGCGCCGCGAGGCGCATCGCGAGATGCTGTGCCGAGCGCGCGATGTTTCGCGACGCGATCGCTCGCCGTGCGGCGTCCTCCACGGACGTCAGGTCAACCGTATCGAAAGCGTCGCTGACCAGCGAAGCCATCTTCCAATAGAGCCCTTCAGCTGCATCCGTGGCGAGTTCGTCGGGGAAAAGCATCGGTTCGTTCAGGGTCGTTTGTCGCGCGTTCGATATTTCGAAATAAGCATTCGCTCTGACGCTCAGGTCGTCATCTTCGCTTCTCATGGCGATGGAAAGAGGCGTGTCTTCCGATCCAAGGCCGGCGAGCCTCATGACATCAGGCAGACCGGCGCCGAGGAGCGCTTCGTCGGCACGCCGCAAAAGGGCATGCGCCATCGCCGGTGTGCGAACAAAGTCCTGCGCATTTTCAAAATCGAGTGCGTCGACGATATCTACGTCAGTTTCGACCAGTCGCGACAGGATGTCGTCAGCAACGATCCGCAACAGGCTATCCTGCGCGGCGAAGGCAAATGCACGTTGGGCCTCGCTCAGCGCCGGAAAACGGGGATCGAAGAGGGCATCGACATGCTGGTTCGTCGGCCGCTCTGCCCGTCGCAACAGCGCCTTAAGCGCGGCAGTCGATGCCGCCTCAGTCTCTATGCTTTCGTCAGCCACGTCTGCGTCGTTTTCCACTATAGTGCGGCGTTTCGACCACGTGTTCGCCATCAGAAGCATGGCCTATTGCGAGTTAAAGTCGCGTGAATTCGTCCGATCTGCACGTGATCAATCGGATTTCGCGCAAGTCCACTGGCGTGACGTCCGGGAATGGAAGAGCGTCCTCGCTGCTCGCGCGTCGTTACGCAACCAAGTCAAGAACGGTGCGCGCGGTGTCGATCCCATTGGCGTTTCAGAACGAGAGACGCTGCGACGACAGACAGTGCCGCTAAGCCGACACCGGTGGACGATGCCGTGATGGAGACGACGCTGAAAACGGCAACCCGCGTGGCGGGCTCGAAAAGTCGAGAAACCTGCGGTTTTGCGTTGGCGAGCCTGACTTCAGCCATGGCGGCGGCGGTAATCAGGGCTGTCGCTGCCCCGAGAAGCGGAACGCCCGCGCCAATGGCCGCCGCGATATACCAAAAGGGCTCGAAAATGGCACCGGAGACGCGGGTTGGGCGCGACGGTCGCTCCCCTGCAAGGTCTGACATCAATTTTGCGACTGGAAACAGACAAAGACTGAAAAGTGCCAACCCTCCGCCGACGAGCGTGGCGTTCAAATAATATGCGAGACTGGCGCCAAGTGCCGCAGCGAAACCCGCAAAGCGGACCGGCGTTGCTCGGCCGCCGCGTGATACGAGCGCGGCCGCCAGCGATGACGTTAAACGAGGCGTGTAGGTGGGCACCTGCCAATCGATCAGGGCCCTTCGAATGCTGTCTCCGCCATCGTCGATACTGGCATCGACTTGGAGGATCGTACCGTCCCGATTTGGAGAGCGAATGAGGGGCGCAGAAAATGCAAATGGCAGCGCGGCGTAAAGGTCCCAGTCCTGAATTTCAGGCAGCGTCATTGCCAACGCTTCGACATCATAAAGGGCTAAGCCGCTTGGGGCTTCGTCATTTCCTGTCGATGCGGCCGATGCCGGTCCATTACGCAACAGGAGGGCCTCACGGCCGTCCGGCAAACCTTTGGACACCAATTCACGCACGACGTGGGGGCTCGCAAGTGTCCTGGGATCGATGACGAGGAGCGTTTGGGTGGGAGGAAGCCTTGCTGCGAGGTCCGAACCGTCGCGAACGACGATGATTGTCGTCCCTCGGCTGCGTTCGCGCTCGACGACGCCCGCCGTTTGCGCATCCAGCCTTGGTGCGAGCACGAAAATGCGGGCGACGTTGGCGCGTTTCACCAACTCGATCTGATGCTCGAGCCAGGTTTTGCCGAGAATGGTTTTTTGCGGAGGCCACCCGGCTTCATCTTCCGCTGCAGATGAAAACAGAAGGGCGTCGGTGTTGGTCGAGTTCGCGTCGATCATCGCTGACCCCTGAACCGCAGAACTGATTCTGAGAAGCGGCTAGTCCGGACCAAAGTCTTCCCGATATGCAGTCCTCAGACCGACGAGCGTCTCCTCTCGACCTCTAAATTCCTCTTCGGCGAGAGACGCGCGTGCCGCCAATTTTTCTGCTCCGATGGCGAGCGCGCCGCCTTTCAATTTATGGGTGGAGAGGCGCCAGTCCGCTTCAGTTTCAGCAGCTTCCACCTCTTTGAAAGTGCGGAGGAGCGCCTCCTGAAACTCTGCGAGGAGCGCGGCATATTGCGCTTCGTCGCCACCGGAAATTTCGTGGAGAGCGGGCGAAAACAGCATACTCAATCCCTAATCGTCGCGGCTGGCGACGATCTCTGTCGCCGTGAAACGTCTGTCGCCATCATATTCCGCCTGCTAGGCAGGCTCGCACGGCCTTAGTAGCAAAGGATAGCAATTTGGCGACGCAATTCGAGGCCGACGATGAACAGTTCGAACCGGTCGCGGCCGAAGAATCCTTCCGGTCGTCAAGCGTTGCCGCGTGGGACGAAGACGAAGAGCTATCATCTTCGCGCGGCACCAAACTGCTGTGGGCTGGCGCTCTTCTTTCGGTAACATGGCTGGCGGCGGCGGCGGCTCTCATCTGGTCAATGTTGGACCCGGCCGGAGGCGGTCCAATCGCATTGAGCGAATGGGCGTCCGTAGCGGCGGGCGTTACCGCGCCACTGGCCGCCCTATGGTTGATCCTTCTTGTGGTCGCTCGCATCGACCCGGGACGCGGACGAGAAACCTTGGCAAGGCTCGAAGCGGCGGAAGCCCGTTTCGCGGAAACGTCGCAGAGAACCGCAGCGGAATTGGACGGCATTGACAGGATTCTCACATCTGTCGGCGGACGAATCGACGAGCTCGCCGAGAAAATGCGGACCGATGCGGCAGCTTTCGACGCGGCGACTTCAGGCGCAATCGAACGCGGCGCAGCGCTCTCAAGCGCGGTCGCGGCCGATAGTGAACGATTGACAATCGTCATGAACGATGTCGCCGAACGCGCTGACCGTACAGGGCTTTCCATGGCCGCATTCAGCGAGAGCCTCCCCGCCAACGAGGGCCGGGTGGAGGCGATCGGCACGCGTGTCGACGCTATCGCCACCGCCATCGATGAACGGATGGTCGAACTGGAGTCGCGCCTTTCCGAACTGGCCATGCGTGACACCGATCTTGGTGAGCGTGCTATGCAGCGGGCGGCCGCTTCTAGAGACCTGCTGACACATATCGATCAGACGGCACGAGATGTTGAAGCGCAGATGGACGAGCGCGCCGCAGCCCTTGATGAGCGTGTCTCGACGACGTTGAAAACCGTCGGTGAAGCTCTCGATCACAGCCGCGGTGCCGTCGCCGCGCAAACGGACATGCTAACGGGCGCCATTGAAACAGCGCGCATGTCGCTAGATGACGCAGGCCGAATGGCCCACGAAACAGTGACTGCAAGGTTGGCGCGCCTATCGGGCGAGATTGAGCAGTTAGACGAGGGGTTGGCGCGGCAGCGCGCTGGAATCGACGACTTGGCAACGCATGGCGAAACGCGCTTTGCGAGCCTGGCCGAGACTGTTGCCGCACGCACGGCCACGCTGACGACCGATAGTGACGGATTGGCGGCCCGCCTGGACGACCTTTCGCAGCGGGTCGAAACGGTCGCCGCCCCCTTTGGCGAGATCGAGGCCGCGCTCGAGCGGATGACGAAACTCGCGAATGAGACGCGGACGGCGCTAGGAGAGTCGATTGGGCTCGCCGACGAGCAAGTCGGGGCGGTGGTTGCCGAGCGTCGCGCTGCGCTCGTCGACCTCGGCGACGAGATGGGCCGGTTGCAGGCTGCGGTCGCTGAGGCGGATGTGGCGGCGAAGGGGTTGCTGGTGC
>JBAUIQ010000298.1:0-2750 GCA_049683075.1 Pacificimonas sp. | reverse complement strand
GGCGAAAGTCCTGGAAGACGACGCCGATCCGCCGCCGCAGTTTCGGCAACCGATCGCGATCGATGCCGCCAATGTCCTCGCCGAACAGCCGAACCCGCCCGCGCGTCGGACGGCGGTTGAGATAAAGAAGCTTCAGAAGCGAAGTCTTGCCCGCCCCCGACGCGCCGACGAGGAACATGAACGTCCCGGGATCGAGCCGGAAGCTGATATCGCGCAGTACCTCCGCGTCCGTGCCGTAGCGCAGACCGACATTGTCGAAACGCGCGAGCGGACGCACTTTACGCCAGTCCCTTTTCGCGGAGCCAGTCCGGGTTCCAGATCGTCGAGAGATAGCGAAAGCCGCTGTCGCAGAGAATGGTCACGACCCGCGATCCAGCGCCGAGGTCGCGCGCGAGCCGCTCCGCACCGGCGATGTTGATGCCGGAAGAGAGGCCGAGGCACAGCCCCTCGTCGCGGTTGAGGCGCTGGATCACGTCGATGCCCTCCTCGTCCGAAACACGATATTGCGTGTCGATCGGTGCATCTTCGAGATTGCCGGTAATGCGGCCCTGCCCGATCCCCTCGGCGACCGAAGAGCCTTCGGAATTCAGCTCGCCATGCGCGAAATATTCATAGAGTGCGGCGCCGTGGGGATCGGTCAGCGCGATGGTGACGTCCGGTTTCGCCGCCTTCAGTCCGAAGCCTACTCCTGCGATCGTGCCGCCCGTCCCGGCCGCGCAGGTAAAGCCGTCGATCTCCGGAAGCTGGGCGAGGATCTCGGGGGCCGTGTGCTCGCGATGCGCGCGCCGGTTCGCCTGATTGTCGAACTGATCTGCCCACATGGCGTTCTCGGTGTCCTCCGCGATGCGGCGCGAGCGGTGCACGAAATGTTCCGGGTCGGCGAATTTCGTCGGCGGCACGAGGACGAGTTCGGCCCCGAGAGCGCGCAGCGTCGCCATTTTCTCCGCGGATTGATTGTCGGGCATGACGATGACGGTGCGATAGCCCTTCGCGTTCGCCACCGTTGCGATGCCAATGCCGGTGTTCCCCGCCGTCCCTTCGACGATCGTCCCCCCGGGTTTTAGGCGACCGTCCCGCTCCGCATCCTCGATCATACCAAGCGCAGCGCGGTCCTTCACGCTGCCACCCGGATTTTCATATTCGCACTTGCCCCAAATCTCGCAGCCCGTGCGCGCGGACGGCCCGGCCAGACGGACCAGACGCGTATTGCCGATAAGGTCGAGGGGCGAGGAAACAGGGGGCGCCGGAACGGTACGCATAAGGCGTTCGCTCTAGGCGCTCCACCGGAGGGGCGCAATGTGCCGGATGCGGCCTTGAACCGCGCGCGGGCGTCCCTAACACGAGAAGAGAATGTTGCGCACGCTCCTCTCCTCTTTCGCTGCCCTCTGCCTCGCGGCGTGCGGCATGGACGGCGGCGCAAGCGATGAGCGCCCGATCGCCGTCGCCTTCGTTGCCGACGATGGTCTTGGCGACAGGGATCGCGACGAACAGGCGGACTATGCCACCGCTGCGGCACATCTCGGGTTGACGGGCCATGGCGAGGACGGCCGGATCGTCCCCGAGCTCGCGACCAGCTGGCGTGTGCTGGACGATGGCCGGACCTACGTCTTTAAATTGCGACCGGCAGTCTGGCCGGATGGACGAGAAATCACGTCTGGCGATGTCGTCGCTGTCGTGCAGCGCGCGCTCGCACCGGGCTCCGAAGTCATGCTGAAACCCTATCTCATGGAGATGGCGGAGGCCGACGCCGTGGCTGCGAACCGAAAACCACCGCGCATGCTGGGCATCGACAATCCGCTGCCCGACGTCGTCACGATCGAGCTGGACCGTCCTGCGCCCGCCCTTCTCGAGTTGCTGGCACAGCCCGATTTGGCGATCGTCCGCGCACGAGAAGATTCGCCGCCGCCGTCCGGACCTTTCGCAATCGCGGAGGATGGTGCAGCATTGGTTCCAAACGGGCGGGCGACGGACGAGACAGTCGTCCACCCGCTCGCGCTGTCGACCTTAAGCCTTCCGGCGGCGCTAGAAGCCTTCGTAGAGGGAGACGTCGACATCGTGACGGGAAGCGCGACGTCCGGGCTGTCGCAAGTTCTCGCCGACAGCGAGACACTAGGCGCGCAGCTGCGGATCGAACCGACGCGCGGGATCTACGGACTGCTCGCAAAGACATCCAGCGGCCCGTTGGCGGACGTGCGCGTGCGGCGGGCGCTTAGCATGACCGTCGATCGCGACGCGCTGATCGACCTTCTCGGTGCGCCCATCGGCATGGAGCCGGCCTTCGGGCCGCTCGCCCCGACGTTGCCGGAGGCCTATGCGGGCGCTGTTCCCGACTGGTCGAGCTGGACCGTCGAGGCGCGCGCGACTGAGGCCGTGCGCCTGCTCAGCGAAGCGGGCGTCACGCCGCGCACACCGCTCAGCATCGATGTCGCGGTACCGCGCGGGAATACGCACGAGATGATCGTCGCGACATTGGCGGAGGGCTGGCGGCCCTATGGCATCAACATCCGCGCCTACCGGCGGCCCCCCGCACTGCATCGCGAGGTCGTGGAGGATGGCGATTATGATCTTGCCATTTCCGAACGCATCGCCCCCGCCATGCTGCCAGAATTCTTTCTCCGCCCCTTTTCCTGCGACATCCGCGCGGGCGGTTATTGCAATCCTGGCATCGACGGCGTCCTCGCCGCCGCGGCCGAGGCTCGCGACCCGAGCGAGCGCGTGCAACTGATCCGCCGCGCCGCGCGCTTGATGGC
>JBAUIQ010000297.1:0-4737 GCA_049683075.1 Pacificimonas sp. | reverse complement strand
ACGAAACCCGCGACGAAGCGACCTTGCTCGTAAAACAAGCGCTCGGATATCGCCCGCGCTGATTTTGCACTTCCCGCCCCGGCGGCGTAAGCTGCTTCGCACCACTCTTTGGGGAGAGAGATGATGCGTACTTGTTTCACCACCGCGTTGGTTGCGACCACTGCCATGCTCGGCCTTGCCGCCTGCGATCCGCCAGAGCCCGATCCGCGCCTCGCGGTCGAAGAAGAGCCAGAACCCGAACCGCTCGGCCCACCTATGTCACAGCTGATGTCCGCCGATGGCCGCCTGTCGACGCTGTCCAGCCTGTTCAAGCAGACGAATATGGAGATCTTCGTCGACAACGCGGACAGCGTGACGCTGCTCGCGCCGATCAACGAGGCGTTCGACGGCATGGAGCCCACGGCGCGCGACTTCCTGCTCGCCGAGGAAAACGTCCGCTCCTTGAAGGCGGTTCTCGGCATCCACATGCTGCGCAGCGACATGGCCGCTGCCGATCTCGCTGCCGCTATCGACGGCGGCGCGGACCTGGAGGCCTCGCTGATGACATCGAACAGCTTCCAGCTGACAGCGAGCCGCAATGACGACGGCGACATCGTCATTGCCGATTCTCGCGGAAACGAGGCCACAGTCGTCGCAACGGACGTCCAGGGCGCCAATGGCCGCGTGCACCTGATCGACACGGTCCTGCTGCCACCAGAATAAATGCGCGGCCAAGAGTCGGCCTTCATTCGACCAGGGTAGCCCGGGCATCGACGAGCGTCCTGCGCGCTCGCCGTCGGTGCCTGTATAAGACCGAATGATGCATTTTTTCGGCGGCACGCGACCTGACGTGAGAGCGGCGCTCTCTTCGATCCTTTTGTTTTGGACCTTCTACTTCGTCCTCGTGACGACGCGATCCTACTTCCTCGGCTACGCCGACCCGGCGGAGATGATCCCTCGCCGGGCGGCCGTCGTGGTCCTTGGTATCGGCATCACATGGATCATGTTTCTGGCGCTTCGGCCGCTCGAACGACAGTCGCTCGGCCTGCGCATGTTCGCCTATTTTCTCGCGGCAATTCCGGCTTCGGCGGCCTATGCCGCAGTCAATCACGCCTTTTTCTACCTTATTCTGCCGCCAGATTTCATCCTGACTGCCATCGAAGAAAAAGCGGAGGGTATTTCGGCCTGGTCCATGATCCTCGACCAGGCCTTTGCCTGGTACTGGTTCTTTTCCGCCTGGGCGGCCTTTTATATCGCTTTGCGCTACGCCGAAGAGGTTCGCGCGGCGGAACGGCGCGCCGCCACATGGCGAGCCGAGGCACAGAGCGCGCAGCTGCGGGCGCTCCGCTACCAGATCAATCCGCATTTCCTGTTCAACACGCTCAACAGCCTCTCCTCGCTGATCCTTCGCGAGCGGAACCAAGAGGCTGATCAGATGGTCATGAACCTGTCCGCCTTCCTAAGGACCAGCTTGCAAGGCGACCCGGAAAAGCTTGTCACGCTGGAGGAGGAGGTCGAACAGCAGGCCCTCTATCTTGCCGTGGAGAAGTCGCGCTTCGGTGACAGGCTCGTTTGCGAGGTCGACATCGACGACGACGCCGGGCGCAGCGCGGCGCCGCCCATGATCCTGCAGCCGCTCATCGAGAATGCGATCAAATACGCCGTCACGCCGTCGCAGACGCCGATCACGATCAGGATCACGGCGCGTTGTGATGCCCGCCGCCTCTATGTCGAGGTTCGAGACGACGGAGCACGCCCCGCTGAACCGATCCAATGCGGCCTCGGCACTGGCCTCAGAAACGTGAAGGAGCGCCTGCGCGCTCACTTCGGCGATAGCGCGGACATGATGGCGGGCGAACGCGCTGGCGGTGGGTTCCGGGTCGCGATGTCATGGCCCGCAGGTCCGGTCGGGTGACATGAAAGGCGCGCCGCTTCGGATATTGCTGGTCGACGATGAGACCATGGCGGTGGAACGCCTGCAGATCCTACTGGCAAAGATACCGGGCGTCGCGATCGCCGGTACCGCGTCCGACGGCGCGTCTGCCCTCCGCCTCCTCGATGATATCGAGGCAGACCTCATCCTTCTCGATATTTCCATGCCGGGACTGGACGGCGTGGGAGTCGCAAAAGCATTGAAGGAGAGGGACCGGGCCCCGCTGGTCATCTTCGTGACAGCCTACGATCACCATGCCGTGCAGGCATTCGAGCTTGCCGCCACGGATTATCTTTTGAAACCGGTGTCCGCCTCACGGCTGGCCGAAGCCATCGACCGCGCCCGGACGGCCCTTTCCCGCCGCGATGACGGTCCAGCGGACGAGCGGTGGCTGACGGAATTCTGGGTTCCGCATCGCAGCGACATGATCCGCTTGGCGAGCGAAGACATCGACCGCATCGAGGCGGAGCGGGATTATATGCGCCTGCACGTCGGCGATCGATCCTATCTGCTCCACGACACTGCCAAGAACCTGGAGGATAAGCTCGATCCAGACAATTTCCTGCGTATCCATCGCAGCCAGATCGTCCGCATCGACGCCGTGGCACGGCTCCATCATGAGGGGCTTGGCGTCTGGGACGTCATTATGAACGACGGATCCAGCCATCGGATCGGTCGCACCTATCTTCCTCATGTCAAACGTCGGTTGAAAACACACTGAAAGCGAAGGGATGGCCCCCAACTTGACGGGGGGCCATCCAACGATCGATCCCCGGCCATAGCAGGGGGCTGGGGCAGGGGGATCGATCGCGACCTAAAAGGCGCGGACCTCGATCGACGCGCTGGCATCCGCATAAGTCGGGTTACTTGCAAATCGGTTCATCTGCGCCATGCCGTCGTCACGCGCCGCGACATAGCATACGCGGGCTTTCATTTCCTCGCCCAGTGGCTGCCGGACCGAGCGATAGTCACAGACTTGACGAGCGGCGCGCTTGATCCGCAGTGCCATCGACTGGCTATGGGCATCATTCCGAAAATCCACGCCCTTCACGGGGATTTCGATGCTCCGGATATTTTCATAGCCTGCGTTGATGACAGTCTCGTTGTCTGCTGCGAGCGCAGGTGCCGACAGGCCAGCGAGAAGGCCGACGGTGGCGAGTGATTTGAAGGTCGTGTTCATGGCTTCGTCTCCTATTTCCAGCGATCTTTCGGGGCTCTGCCCTGACGATCTGGTAGGAAGAAGGTGACAGAGCCGGGGTCGGCCCGCCCGCGGTTTTCCGTCGATGTCGCATGCCAGTCGATGAACGAACGCATGCGCCGACGAACGACGTTCACATATCGACGAACGGCTATTCCGCCGGGGCCGCGTCCCGCTCGGCCAGCTGCTCTTCCAGCTTCCGGGTTACCGACTGCGGCGAACTCGTGTTGCGGCTGAGGAGTGTATAGAAGGCCGGAATGACGATCAGTGTCAGGAGCGTCGACAGACCGACCCCCCACACGATCACGGTTCCGATCGCGCCGCGTGCACCTGCACCCGCACCCGAGGCGAGCATCAGCGGCATCGCCCCCGCCACGGTCGCAATCGATGTCATCAGGACCGGACGCAGGCGCATCCGCGCGGCTTCGAGGATCGAATCGATGAACTCATGACCCTCGTCGCGGAGTTGGTTTGCGAATTCGACGATCAGGATCCCGTTCTTCGCCGCCAGACCGACAAGCATGACGAGCCCGATCTGGCTATAGAGATTCAGCGTCCCGCCCATCACGACGAGCCCCACCAGCCCGCCCGCCACCGCGAGCGGCACGCCGAAGATGATGACCAGCGGACTGACAAAACTCTCGAACTGCGCGGCGAGCACCAGGAACACGATCAACACGCTGAAGCCGAGGACATACCAGATCGACCCGCCCGTCTGCCGCAGCGCACGGCTCTCGCCTTCATAACCGATGGCCGCGACCTCCGGCAGCGTCGCAGCCTCCGCCTCAAGGAACGCCAGCGCATCGCCGAGCGACTCTCCGGGTGCCAGCGTGCCCGACAGGCTGATCGCGCGCAGCTTGTTGAAACGATTGAGTTCCCCCGCCTCCGCCACCGTGCGGGTCGTCACAAGCGCGGACAAGGGCACGACCTGTCCATCGCGCGCACGGACGTAGACGCCGCGCAGGTCATTCGCTGTGACCCGATCTTCCGGCTCGGCCTGCAGGATGACGTCATATTCCTCGCCGCGGTCGATATAGGTGCCGACCCGCCGCGACCCCATCATCGTCTCCAACGTCCGGCCGATATCCTGCACGCTGACGCCAAGGTCCGCCGCCCGGGTGGTGTCGACATCGACGACCAGCTGCGGCCGTGTTTCCTCATAGTCCGCTTCCAGCGTCGCGATCCCCGGATAACTGTCCGCCGCCATGAACAGTGCGTCGCGCGCCCGTGCGAGCTCGTCGTAAGTATCGCCGGCAATGACGAAGCCGATGGCTTCGCCGCCACGCCCACCGATGGTGGAGCCGCCCGACACGAAAACGCGCGCATTTGGATAAGGACCGAAGGCGGCGTTGATCTGGTTCTGCGCCTCCTTCGTCGTCATTTCGCGATCATCCCACTCCTTCAAAAAGAAGATGATCCTGCCGCCAGAGAAATCTCCCGATGGGCCGAAACTCGCAGGTGCGCGTAACAAGACTCGGCGGCCTGCAATGCTCGGGTCGGTCATCTCCTCGTCAACCAACGGCATCAGTATGTCCTGCGCGTCGTCCATCACCCCGACCAGCCGTTCCCAGCCCGCACCCTCGGCAATGGTGATGCCGCCGAACATGAAGCCGGTGTCCTCGCTCGG
>JBAUIQ010000296.1:0-9288 GCA_049683075.1 Pacificimonas sp. | reverse complement strand
ACGGTTCGGCATCTTCCCAGCGCGCCTCGCGTGGCCGTCATCGTCTTCGGAGCTGCCTGCCTCGCGGGGACATTTCAGGTCGGCACCGTCGAAACCTGGCTCGTGATGGCCGGAATCATTTTCATCGCTTGGCAGTGCGCGGAGCTGGCAGACTTCACCAGTCATGATCTGACCCGCCGCTTTCGCCGCGAGCGGACGCTGGAAGTGCATGGCAAGCAGGTATCGACGATGTTGTCGGAACTGGAGCTCCAAGGCGCCGACCTGCTATTCACGGCAGATCAGAACGGATGTCTGACAGATGTTTCGGAACGCCTGGCTGCTGGGCTCGGACGAAGCCAGGAGCGGCTCGAAGGTTGTCCGCTCGGGAAGCTATTCGCGTCGGGCTCAGACCGCGAAGCGATGATCGAGGCCATCGTAGCGCGCCGACCCTTCCGCGACCTCGTCGTCGCCTTTCGAAAAGGCGAAGAGACGGGATATTTGTCTGTCAGCGGCCGGTTCGCGGATAATGACGGTACACCAGTCATCCGCGGCGTCGTTCGCGACATCACCCGCCAGCGACTTGCCGAGACGCGTCTCGATCGCATCGGTCGCTTCGACGGCCTAACCGACTTGCCGAACCGCTCTCTGTTTGAGGAAGAGGCTGGCGGTCGGATCAACGCGAACCAGGGCGGCGGCCGCATGGCGCTCCTCTTCGTCGACCTCGATCATTTCAAGGCGGCAAATGACCTTCACGGTCACCGGACCGGCGATGCCCTGTTAAAAGCAGCGGCGAACCAGCTGCGCGTGGCCGCAGGTCCGGAGGCGATCGTCGCGCGTTATGGCGGCGACGAGTTCGCCGTCCTGACGGGCAATCTGATGGGCATCGGGCAGGCCGAGGCGCTGGCGTCCCGGCTGGTGGCGGCGATTTCCGAACCCTTCCGTCAGGACGCTCTGACGTTGAGACCGACGGCAAGTATCGGTGTCGCGATGACGCCCGATGATGGGACGACGTTGGACGACCTGCTGCACGCGGCGGATCTCGCGCTCTACGCGGCGAAAGATGCGGGCCGCAACCGGTGGTCGCGTTTCGACGCTGAGATGGCCGCGGCCGCACGGCATCGGCACATGATCGATGCGGAGATGCAGGGCGCGGAGGAACGCGGAGAGTTCCAGCTACATTACCAACCTCTCGTCGATGCCCGGACCCTGAAGCTGACAGGCTTCGAAGCGCTCGTGCGCTGGATCCATCCGAAACGAGGGTTTATCTCGCCCGCCGACTTCATTCCGATCGCCGAGGAAACCGGCTATATCGAAAAACTCGGCGAATGGATCATGCGAACCGCCATCGCCGACGCCGCACGCTGGCCCGCGCATATCAACATCGCGATCAACGTGTCGCCATTGCAGTTGCGCACCAATCGGATCGAGAAAATCATCGCCGAAGCCGTGACGACGTCGCGGATGCCGCCGTCGCGCATCGAGTTAGAAATTACGGAAGGTGCCCTGCTCCAGGGATCGCAACATCTTAGGACGCTTCTCGAGCGGCTTCGCGCGCAGGGTCTACGCTTCTCGCTCGACGATTTCGGCACGGGCTTTTCGTCGCTCAGTTATCTGCGCACCTTCCCGTTCCACAAACTGAAGGTCGACAAATCCTTCGTCGACGACATCCAGAAGGGCGGCGGCAGCACCGCCATCGTCCGAGCGGTCATCAACCTGGCGCACGAGCTGGGCATGGTAACCGTTGCGGAAGGGATCGAACACGCGGGACAACTCGCGCTGCTGCAACAAATGAAGTGTCGCCAGATTCAGGGATATCTTATCTCCCGGCCCCTGCCCTACGAAGACGCGACCGCTTTCGCGCTGGCGGACGCTGAGCGCAATCAGCAGCGCACCGCTACCTCAGGATAAAAGGCGCGGGAGCAGCCAGGCCGACAACAAGCTAATTGCGGCGATTGCGGCCAAATTCAGGGCGATGCCGGCGCGCGCCATCTGGGCGATGGTGACCCGGCCCGTGGCGAATGCGATGGCGTTGGGGCCGGTCGCCATCGGCAGCATGAAGGCGGAACTCGCGGCCGCCGCGACCGGTAAGGCGAGATAAAGCGGATCGTTGCCGCCTGCCGCCGCCACTGCGCCGATGACCGGCATAAGCGCGGACGCGGTCGCGACATTCGACGTCACCTCCGTTGCGAAGATAACGAATGTCACCATCGCGGCGATGAGCGCCAGCAGCGGCAGCGCATTCAGCGCCGCCAGCTGACCGCCGAGCCAGAAGCCGAGCCCGCTGGCGGTAATGGCACTTGCGAGGCTGAGGCCGCCGCCGAACAACAGAAGGACGCCCCAGGGAATGTCGCGCGCTTCATCCCACGTCAGGAGCGCGCGACGCTCCTTCACGCCCGCGGGAACGATGAAAAACAGGATCGCACCTGCGATGGCAATCAGATGGTCGGTCATACCGGCGAGCGGCTGGACATCGCCAATCTCCAACGCGTTTAACGGACGGCGGAAGCTCCACAGGAGCGCGATGACGGCAAAGCTGTAGGCGACACGGCGTTCGGGCCTCGTGATCCTGCCGAGCGCCGCGCGGGCTTCTGCGATTACCGCCTGTGGGGGCGCGTGGGCGGTGCCGACATGACGGAAGCTGATCTTCGTCAGGACGAACCAGGCGAGGGGCAGGAGCAGCGCGACAACGGGCAGGCCGAACCGCATCCATTCGCCAAAACCGATGCTGCGCCCGAACTCGTTCTCAAGATATCCCATGACGATGAGGTTGGTGGGTGTGCCGATTGGCGTGCCGATGCCGCCGATGGAGCAAGCCCAGGCAACGCCGAGCAGAAGCGCGAGCGTGATGGGTCCGGCGTCCTCACCCTTCCCCGCCAGCCGCGCGGCGACACTCAAGGCTATCGGCATCAGCATGATCGACGTCGCGGTGTTCGAGATCCACATGGAAAGGAGCGCGGCGGCCAGCATGAAGCCGCCGACAAGCGCCGCCGGACTATTGCCAGCGCGCGCAACCACACCGAGCGCGATACGGCTGTGGAGGTTCCATGTCTCGACGCTCTTCGCGATGATGAACCCGCCCATCAAAAGAAGAACGATCGGGCTGGCATAGGGCGGTGCCGCCTCGGCGAAACTCATTACGTTCGAAAGCGGTAAGACAACGAGCGGCAGTAGCGAGGTGATCGGGATCGGGACCGCTTCGGTGACCCACCAGATCAGCATCAGCGCCGCCAGCGCGGCGACGGACCATGCGTCGGTGCCAAGACCGCTCGGAGCACCGAGCAAATGCATCCCCGCAAATACGGCGATGCCGATCGCGATCCAGGCCGGCTTGTAACTCACGAGGACTAACCCTCGGCGGCGAGGACGAGGTCGGCGGCAGTCTCGACCTTCTCAAGGAGCGCGAACAGTTGGGCTTCTTCGCTCTCTGACAGTGCAGCGAATATCTTCCGGTCCATCGCCACCGCTTGCGGCATCACCCGCTTGTAGAGAGCCAGTCCGGCAGCGGTCATCGCGAGAAGCTGCGAGCGACCGTCGTCCGGGTTCGGCGACTGATCGACGAGGTCCCGATCGACGAGCACGCGTACCGCCCGGCTCACCGTGACTTTATCCATTTGAGTCAGCGTCGTCAGATCGCGCTGCGAACAAGGCGCGTTCGCTGCCAGCACGGCAAGCACACGCCATTCAGCCATCTTCAGTCCATCCGATTTGTAACTTTCCGCCAGCGCGCGCGAGACGACGTTCGATGTCAGCGAAAGGCGATAGGGCAAGAAGCTGTCGAGGGTCAGGATTTCGGCATCTGGAGCGTTCGGCATGTCTGAGGCGTTATCACCAGTACGCATTGACCTCGAGTGTGCAATTGGTTACATTTGCAACGAAATAGACAGACGCTCTGACAGATACGACGCGGGAGACCATCATGACGACCGAAACGAACGGACTCGGCCCTAACCCGGCAGGCCTCGATGGCTTCGAGTTTCTCGAATTTGCGGGCGACGCGGACAAGCTGGACAAAATGTTCCGCCAGATGGGCTTCTCCCCGACTGCCAAACACCGGTCGAAAGAGGTCACGCTTTATCGCCAGAACGGCATCAATTTCCTTCTGAACGCGGAGCCGAATTCCCCCGCCGCGTGGTTTGCCGAAGAACATAATGAGGGCGCGTGCGCGATGGGATTCCGCGTGAAGGACGCGCAGGCCGCCTACGACCACGCGCTCGCCAATGGCGCCGAGCCCGCGCATGTCGACACCGGCTGGATGGAGCTGAAACTGCCCGCCATTCGCGGGATCGGTAACAGCCTGATTTACTTCATCGACCGCTATGGCGACGAAGCGAATATTTACGATATCGACTTCCGCTATTTCGAGGGTGCCGACCCGCATCCCGAGGGCGCCGGTCTCGAGATCATCGACCATCTGACCCACAACGTCTATCGCGGGCGCATGAAGTTCTGGGCGGACTTTTACGAGAAGCTCTTCAACTTCCAAGAAATCCGCTTTTTCGACATCAAGGGCGAGTATACCGGCCTGACGTCGAAGGCGCTGACCGCGCCGGATGGAAAGATCAAGATTCCCCTGAACGAGGAAGCCAAGGAGGGCGGCGGCCAGATCGAGGAGTTCCTGATGGATTTCAACGGCGAAGGCATCCAGCACATCGCCATGGCAACGCCCGACATCTACGCCACCATCGATCAGCTGCGCGAGAACGACCTACCCTTCATGACGCCGCCGCCGGAAACCTATTACGAAATGCTGGAAGAGCGTCTGCCCGGCCATGGCGAGCCGGTCGATGAAATGAAGGCGCGCGGCCTGCTGCTCGACGGGTCGACGGAGAATGACGATCCGCGACTGCTGCTTCAGATCTTCACCGGCAACCTGATGGGCCCGGTCTTCTTCGAAATCATCCAGCGCAAGAAGGACGATGGCTTTGGCGAGGGCAATTTCAAGGCGCTGTTCGAGTCGATCGAGCGCGATCAGATGGAGCGCGGTGTTCTGAAAGCGGACGCGTAGCGCCGATGCTGTCCGGGTTCGGAAATCATTTTTCGACGGAAGCGGTCGAGGGCGCGCTGCCCGTCGGCCGCAATTCGCCGCAAAAGGTGCCGTTCGGCCTCTACGCCGAGCAGTTGTCGGGAACCGCATTCACCGCTCCGCGCGATGAGAACCGGCGCAGCTGGCTCTACAGGATCCGGCCGACGGCGAACCACGCGGCATTCGCGCCATGGGCGGGTGCCGCTAGGTTGCGCGCAAGGCCGTTCGAAGAGGTGCCGCCGACGCCCAACCGGTTGCGCTGGGACGCGCTGAACGAACCTGGCGGCGATTTTGTCGAGGCGCTGACGACTTATGCAGGGTCGGGAATGCCGGATTTGCAGCATGGGCTGGCCGTGCATGGCTATTTCGCCGACCGCG
The DNA here is from genome assembly GCA_049683075.1 of Pacificimonas sp. Classification (GTDB taxonomy): domain Bacteria; phylum Pseudomonadota; class Alphaproteobacteria; order Sphingomonadales; family Sphingomonadaceae; genus Pacificimonas. The sequence continues at coordinate 3,908 of JBAUIQ010000296.1, read as the reverse complement.
ATATGTCGACTCGCGCCTTTATGAACGCAGACGGCGAAATGCTGATCGTGCCGCAGCAAGGGCGTCTGTCGCTCCGGACCGAAATGGGCGTGATGGACGTCGCGCCTCTGCAAATCGCAATCATCCCCCGCGGCGTTCGGTTCAGCGTGGCGTTGCCGGACGGGACGGCACGCGGTTATGTCTGCGAAAATTACGGCGCGCTGTTCCGGCTTCCGGACCTGGGACCGATCGGGTCGAACGGCCTTGCCAATTCGCGCGATTTCGAGACGCCCGAAGCGGTTTATGAGGACAGCGACGAGCCCTATGAGATCGTCCAGAAATACGCCGGGTCGCTCTGGTCCACGACGCTAGATCACTCACCGTTTGATGTCGTGGCCTGGCACGGAAATCTTGCACCAGTCCGCTATGACCTCACTCGGTTCAATACGATGAACACAGTCAGCTTCGATCATCCTGATCCGTCGATCTTCACGGTTCTGACGAGCCCGTCCGATACGCCCGGAACGGCAAATTGCGATTTCGTCATCTTTCCGCCACGCTGGATGGTGGCGGAGGACACGTTCCGGCCGCCGTGGTTCCACCGGAACATCATGAGCGAGTTCATGGGCCTGATCGAAGGCGATTACGACGCCAAGGCGGACGGCTTCGCACCGGGTGGCGCTTCGCTTCACAATCTGATGGCTGGCCATGGGCCGGACGCGGACAGCTATGCGAAGGCCGTCGCCGCTGAGCTCGCGCCGCAGAAACTGGATGGCACGATGGCCTTCATGTTCGAGAGCCGATACCCGTTCCGCCCGACGAGTTGGGCGATGGAAACGCCGCTGCGGCAGGACGATTATGACGCCGTTTGGCAGGATTTTCCGAAGGCGGAGTTGCCGGACTAAGCGCGGACCGGGCCGCGAAGGCGCACCCAGCCCTCACTCGCCCGGCGCTCGGCCTCGGCATAAAGCCGCCGTTGCCGATGCGTGTCGAGACGAATGCCGAAACCCACGGCCACGAAACACTGGTAAGCGAGCGACATGTCGCCATTGGCGTAGCTGAGCACACCGGCCGCCAAGCAAGCGAGCATTGCACATGTCACCAGCACCATTATCGCGGGTGAAACTTCACATGACCCCATGATCTTTCCCCATCGGTGAGACGTTCCGGCATCCATCAGCCCCGAGGATGCCGTCGTCCTGTTGATGTCTGTGAAGATGCCCGCAAATGGTTAGCGTCGACTTTCCGAACGTGGTTACCGCGTGCCGGTTTTTGCGTCCTCTCCACCGGCGGTAAATGATCCTTAATTTGGGGAGGCAGGACGGACGGCACTACAGCCGTTATTGTCTGCCAGAAGAAGAGGAGACGCCGCGCCCATGCATCCATTCGTTCATGCCGACGCTACGCCCGAAAAGGCCGCCATCATAATGGCCGAGTCTGGTGAGACGCTGACCTATGCCGAGCTCGAGGCGCGCTCCAACCGGGCGGCACAGCTGTTCCGGGCGAAGGGCCTCAAGCGCGGCGACGTTGTCGCCTTCATGCTGACCAACGACATCGACTATCTGCCGCTCTGCTGGGGCGCGGAACGGTCCGGGCTGGTGTTCGTCGCTGTCTCGACCAAGCTATCGGCGGACGAAGCAAGCTATATCCTCGAAAATTCTGGGGCGAAGCTGTTCGTCGCAAGCGCTTCGCTGGCGGAGGTCGCTGGCCAGCTATCGGCACCGGTTGCCAATTACGCGCTCGGCGGGGCGATCGATGGCTTCGACGATATCGCCGCCGCGCTCGCCGAAATGCCGCCGAGCCGGATCGAGGACGAAAGTCCGGGGCGCGACATGCTCTATTCGTCGGGGACAACGGGCCGACCGAAGGGGATTACGGGTGAGTTGCCGGAAGGGCCGCTCGACCAGCCGAACGCACTCCTGATGCTGACGAAGACGCTTTACGATTTCGGACCGGAGATGCGTTATCTTAGCCCGGCGCCGCTCTACCATGCGGCACCGCTGCGCTATTGCATGGCCGCGCATCGCTTTGGCGGGACGGTCGTCATCATGCAGCGCTTCGATCCGGAGACCTATCTCGCTAATGTCGAGCGATACGAGATCACCCATTCCCAGCTTGTACCGACGATGTTCGTTCGGATGCTGAAACTGCCGGAAGATATCCGCACGAAATATGCCGTCTCGTCACTGAAGGTCGCGATCCACGCCGCCGCCCCCTGCCCCGTCGAGGTGAAGCGACAGATGATCGACTGGTGGGGCGAGGTGATTTACGAATATTACTCGTCGACCGAGGGGAGCGGCTTTACTGCGATCAGTCCGCAGGAATGGCTGCAGAAGCCCGGATCCGTCGGGAAAGCACTGCTCGGTCAGATTCGGATCATCGACGAGGACGGCAATTTGATGCCGCCGGGGAAGGAAGGCCGCATCTATTTCGCCAAGGGCGGGGAATTCGAGTATCACGGCGACCGCGAGAAAACCGAGAGCGTGAAGCATCCGGAACATGGCTCGACCTTTGGCGACATCGGATATGTCGACGAAGATGGCTATCTCTTCCTGACCGACCGACAGGCTTATATGATCATCACGGGCGGCGTGAACGTTTACCCGCAAGAGACTGAAGACGCGCTGATTATGCATCCGAAGGTTCAGGACGTCGCCGTCATCGGTGTGCCGAACGACGATCTGGGCGAAGAGGTAAAAGCGGTCGTCCAGCCACGGAACTGGGCCGATGCGGGCGACGATCTCGCCGCAGAGCTTTCGGAGTTCGTGCGCGGAAAGCTAAGCCATGTGAAATGCCCGCGCTCGATCGATTTCGAAAAGGAGTTGCCGCGGCACGACACGGGCAAACTCTACAAACGGCTGCTGAAAGACCGCTACACGGTCGCAGCCTAGGGGGTCAGGACGACCCTGCCGATGACCTCTCGGAGGTCCATCGCGGCAAAGGCGTCGCGCCAGTCGTCGAGCGCGAAGCTGGCGTGGACATGTGGTGAGGCACGGCCCTCTGCAGCGATCCGGGCCAGCGCGGCGCGGTCCTGCGTCCCGTGGTCCGGAAACTGGCGGCCATATTCGCCTGCACGCACGCCGATCAGTCGGATGCCCTTGATGAGCAGGTAGTTGATTTCGATGGACGGGATCCGGCCGCCCGCGAAGCCGATGATGAGGTAGCGGCCATCGAAGCCGACACATCTGATGCTTTCATCGAAAATGTCAGCACCGACAGGATCATAGACGACGTCGACGCCGCGCCCCGTGATGCGTTTCACCTCTTCGCGAAATGGTTTCGAGACGTCGAGGATCGCGTCCGGAGCGTAGCGGTCGTCGATGACTTTCAGTTTCTCCGAAGAGGCCGACGCGGCGATGACCTTCGCGCCCATGCGCTTGGCAAGGTCGACGGCGGCAAGTCCGACGCCGCCGCTTGCACCCTGCACGAGAATCCAATCGTCCGGCTTCAGGTCGGCATGGCGGGTCAAGGCGACATAGGCCGTGAGATATGGTTGGCCGAAGGCGGCGGCCTCGGCGAATGAGAAGGCGTCGGGTTTAGGGAGAAGCGTGCTGGCCGGTACGACGATCTCGCTGGCGAACGCGCCGCCGCGTGCCATCCCCATTACCTGGTCGCCGACGGCAAATGTCTCGACACCGGCGCCGACCGCCTCGACCGTGCCGGCGAAGTCCGAGCCGAGCGTGTAGGGGAGCGGCGGGCGAAACTGGTAGCCGCCGGAGGACATCAGGAGATCGACGAAATTCACGGCCGACGCCTTGATCCGGACTTTCACATCGCCTGCGCCCACGTCGACCGACGGCAACTCGCGCAGGGCGAGGCCCTCATAATTTTTCGCTTCCCGCTCCATCACCAGTGCGCGCATTGTGGTCTCCCTGGCGCGCCAGCTAGACGGGTGCGGTCTCCCACATAACTGGCGAAAGGCTTTGGCC
>JBAUIQ010000295.1:0-4679 GCA_049683075.1 Pacificimonas sp. | reverse complement strand
TCGGCCGACCGCGCTCGGGGATCGCCTCGCGCATGATGGTCAAGCGGCGGGTCTCCCCTTCGGTTGCGCCGTCCGGCCAGCGCGGCAGGAACACGGTTTCGGTGCCGATGGCCGCTTCGCCCCGCCGACCGCGTTTCAGTGTTAGATGGGCCTCGTGTTGCGAGCCGTGCGCCAACCAGCCCTCCCGTCTGACGAAGGCATCGGTGATCTCGTCATTATCGATGCAGGCATACCGGGTCTCGCCGATGCCACGCTCACAGTACCAATCAGACATCGAAACCGGTGCTGAGGAGAAGATTTCGCGTCTCGAAGAGGGGCAGGCCGACAACGCCCGTATAGTTGCCGGAAAGAAAGCGGACATAGGCGGCGGCGCGTCCCTGGATGGCATAGCCCGCCGCCTTGCCGATGCCCTCGCCCGACGCGGCATACGCATCGATCTCGGCGACCGAGAGCCTTTTGAATGTGACGATGCTCTCAGATGTGCGCTGTCGGAGCTTACCTTCAGCGTCGATCAGCGCGACCGCTCCGAAAACGCGGTGGCGACGACCTGAAAGGACGGCGAGGAACTGGCGCACGTCGTTCTCGGTTTCGGCGGGCGGCATGATGCGGCGGCCGGGCGCGACAGTCGTGTCGCCCGCGAGGATGCATTCACCCGGCTCGCGAGCGACGGCTTCGGCCTTCTCGCGTGCCATGCGCTCGGCATAGGGACGTGGCAGCTCACCCTTTCGCGGGATTTCATCGATATCGGGTGATGCGACGCGATTGGGGGTCACACCAATCTGCGCGAGGAGATCGCGGCGGCGCGGGCTGGAGGAGGCGAGGACGAGACGCGGCGTCACGAGCGGACCTCCGAAACCTGTGGCGAAATCAACTACGACCGACCGATAAATGCCCGCTGCGGCGCGCGACCTATTTGAAGCGGTATGTGATGCGGCCCTTGGTAAGGTCGTAGGGAGTCAGCTCGACGAGCACCTCGTCGCCGACAAGGACGCGGATGCGGTTCTTGCGCATCTTCCCGGCGGTGTGGCCGAGCACTTCATGGTCGTTTTCGAGCGTGACGCGAAACATCGCGTTGGGGAGCAGTTCGGTAATGCGCCCCCGCATCTCGATCAGTTCTTCTTTCGCCAAATTCAGTCCTTACAAATTGACCGTCCCCGCCCCGTATCAGGCGGCGACTCACCTAGCGAGGTGGGCGCAGGAGGCAAGATTTTCAATCGCGCGGACCCCCGGAGCCGTGCCAGGTGATGCGAGAGCCGTGCGGATGGGCGGTGGCGAGATGGACTGGCTTGCCCGTACCTAGCCCCGGGGGCCAGCTGCGGACGGTCAGGGTGGGAAGTAGCGAGGTGCCGACCATGTCGTCCTCGAACCGGACCCAATGGAGCGGCGCATCGGGGGACGCTTGTGCGCCTTCATGTTCGAGATGTGCGGTTATGCGGGCCTGCGACGACTTCGGGAAATATTGGAAGGCGATGGTGTGGAAGATCACGGTCGCGGTACCGGCTTTCGGCGCGACGTGGCGTTCGGTCCAATCGGCGGCGTCTTCGCCGTCGAGGGGCGGCGGGTCGGTCGCGGCGACCGCCAATGCTGCCTCTAGGCGCATGACGCGCTGGACCTGATCGGGCCAGCAATAGGCCGTCAGCCGGGCGCGGGCATCAGGGTCGGTTACGTCGAGCGGGAGGACATCGACGCCGCGCCGTTCGGTGATCTCTGGCCAGTCGCCGGCGGGTGTGGGGCCGTCCCAGTCGGGCGTGAGGGTCAGCGGAGCTTGATCCTTGCCGACAATGTGCCCGCCAAAATCGTAGCGGTAATCGTCGAGGCGGAGGTTCAGTCCGGCGCTTGAACCGAGTTCGAAGAGTCGGATCGACAGCTTGTGGGTTCCCGCAATCTGCATCAGAGCAGGCATGACGACTGCGGCGCGGCCGACTTCATTGGTCTGCGGTGCATCGTCGAGCCAGGGCTGAAGCGCGTCGTCGAGCTTTGGGAGCGCGCCTTTGAGGATGGCGGCGAATGTTTCAGGCGGCGGCACGTCGTTCGGTGGATACAGAGGGGTAAGCAAGGGTGCCTCGCCTGCCAGGCGGAGCGCATTCAGGCCACCGGTCACGCGGATTGGCACGGCATCGCCCTTGAAATCGCCGGACCAATTCAGGATCCGGCGGCCGGTTTCCGTCGTCTCGTCCAGCACCTCCGCAAGCGCATGTCCGAGACGGCCCATCAGCGGCGAGCCCATGGCGGCCCAACTGTCGGCCCAGCCGCGAAAGACGGTGCGGACGTCTTCGCTCATTTGGTCCCCTTGCGAAGATACATTCATTTGCCTCCCTTGCGGAGGCGGCGGGCGTTCGATGTCGCGCGGGCATGGACGGGTTTCAGTAGGCGTTCCGCGGCGTCGAGCGGGTCCGACGCGCGGCCCATGTCGGCAAGCCCGCGCCCGAAGGCGTCGAGTTTTTCAGGTACCATCCGCCCAATTTCAGCCAGGTCGGCATCGAGCGGATTTTCCGCAGCACCGTAGAGTATATGGGCGCGGCGGTGCATGACATAGGCGCTCGCCGTCATCGTTTCGGTCCAGAGGGCGGAGACACTCATCATCCGCGTCATGCAGGCGAACGGGTCGCCTGCCTTACTCGTTTTCGCCAAACTCAATCCCCCTGCCGGGTGCAGCGCGAGCCATGGAGCCGCACCGTCTTTCCGGTCATGTTGCAGCGCGGTATAGGCTGCGCTTCCTAAAAAAGCGAATGACGCCACCCGCATGACCGACCGCCTGATCTTTGCCGTGCCCAAGGGGCGCATACTCGAGGAGGCGCTGCCGCTGATGGCAAAAGCCGGGATCGAGCCAGAGGCGACGTTCCACGATCCGAAGTCGCGCGCGCTGAAATTCGCGACTAATGTCGAGGGGCTGGAGATCATCCGCGTGCGCGCCTTCGACGCCGCGACGTTCGTGGCGCATGGCGCGGCGGACTTCGGCATTGTCGGCGACGATGTGGTCAAAGAGTTCGGCTACGCCTCCCTCTACGCGCCGGTGGACCTCGGCATCGGCGGATGCCGCCTCAGCGTCGCGGAACCGAAGGAAATGGCGGCGACAGACGATCCGAGAAGCTGGAGCCATGTGCGCGTCGCGACGAAATATCCGAACGTGACCAGCGCGCATTTTGCGGCGCGCGGCGTGCAGGCAGAGTGCGTGAAGCTGAACGGGGCGATGGAGCTGGCGCCCTCGCTCGGTCTCGCCCGGCGTATCGTCGACCTGGTGTCTTCGGGCCAGACGCTGAAGGAGAACGGTCTCGTCGAGGTGGAAGTCATCGCCGAAGTGACCTCGCGACTGATCGTCAGCCGTCCGGCCTTCAAGCGGAAGGCCGACGCGCTCGGCCATTGGCTGGCCCGCTTCCGGGATGTCGCGGGGGAGAGTGATCGTGCTGCGGCTTGATGCAGGCGACGCGGAATTCGCGGCGCGGTTCGCGGAATTTGTTGAGGCGCGGCGCGAAGAGGATGCCGATGTCACGGATGTCGTGCGGGACATACTCGCCGAGGTGCGCGAAGATGGCGATGCGGCGCTTGAGCGGCTGACGCAGCGATTTGATCGGATTTCGCTGGCGGACATGGGCTTGCGGATCGGTGACGACGAAATTGAGGCCGCCGTGGCCGGTATCGAGCCCGACCTGAAGGCGGCGCTCGATCTGGCGGCGGATCGGATTCGCGCGTTTCACGAGGCGCAGCGGCCTGTCGGGCACGAGCAAGTGGACGCGGACGGCAACCGGACGGGCTGGCGCTACACGGCGGTCGAAGCCGCGGGCATCTATATTCCGGGCGGTCGGGCGACCTATCCTTCGTCGGTTCTGATGAACGCCATTCCGGCGAAGGTCGCTGGTGTGGACCGGCTGGTCATGGCGACGCCGACGCCGGATGGGCGCCTCAATCCGCTCGTGCTGGCGGCGGCGCGGCTGGCGGGTGTCGACGAAATTTACCGGATTGGCGGCGCGCAGGCGGTGGCGGCGTTGGCCTTCGGCACCGCAAGCGTGTCGCCGGTCGACGTCATTACAGGTCCCGGAAACGCCTTCGTCGCCGAGGCGAAGCGTCAGCTCTATGGCCGGGTCGGCATCGACATGGTGGCCGGACCGTCCGAGATCCTGATCGTCGCGGACGAGGGCGCGTCGGCGGACGTCGTCGCCGCGGATCTTCTCAGTCAGGCCGAGCACGACCCGTCGGCGCAGTCGATCCTGATCACGAACGCGCCGACATTCGCCGACGAGGTGGAAGCGGCACTGCCCGCTGCCTTCGCCGAAATCGCCACACGTGACGCGGCCATGGCAAGCTGGGCCGCCCACGGAGCGATCTTTACGGTGACCGATCTCGCCGATGCCGTACCGCTGATCGATCGTCTGGCGCCGGAACATCTAGCATTGGCGGTCGCCGAACCGCAGCCACTATTCGATGCAGTGCGGCACGCCGGCAGTATCTTCATGGGCTACCGCACGCCCGAAGCCAGTGGCGATTATGTCGCCGGACCGAACCACACGCTGCCGACGGGGCGTCGGGCTCGGTTCGCGGGTGGACTCGGCACGATGGACTTCATGAAGCGGACGACGTTCTTGGATTGTTCGGAAACCGGGTTGGCGGCGATCGGCCCGGCGGCGGCGCGTCTCGCGGACGCGGAGGGGCTGCCCGCGCACGCCATGTCGGTGCGGCGACGC
>JBAUIQ010000294.1:0-8944 GCA_049683075.1 Pacificimonas sp. | reverse complement strand
ATGGAGCGCCGGGCGGGCGCCTTTCCGTTTCGCAAGAACAGCTACGTCTTCGACCAAATGAATGGCTGGCACAGCGACCTGCCAGCATTCCTCATCAACATTCACAAGGTCAATGACGAGATGCAGGCGGAGGCTTACGTCTCCCGTCTCGAAGGTCTCGGCACCGTCGTCGACACTCTGCGGGCCGAGGCAGAGGCACGCCACGCGGCGGGCGTCACCCCGCCCGACTGGGTCTTCCCCTATCTCATCATGGATATCGGCAATCTGCTAAGCGGCGCGCCATTCGATGACGGCGAACCGAACGCGCTCTACGCCGACCTTCTCGAAAAGGTGAATGCTCTCGATATCCCGCAAGCCCGGAAAGATTCTCTGATCGCGCGTGGGACGGCTGCGCTGACCGACGGCATGGCCCCCGCTTATCGCGAGCTTCTCGCCATGGTCGAGCGCCAGGCGCCTGAAGCGCCGGATGTCGACGGCATCCATCGTTTCGCGGACGGCGCGGACTATTATGCCGAGCGCCTGCGCTACTACACGACGACCGACATGACGGCGGACGAGGTACATGACCTCGGCCTTCAGCAGGTCGCGCGCATTCATGGCGAGATGGAAGCCATCATGGACCGCGTCGGGTTCGAGGGCACGCGTCCGGAATTTTTCGTTTCGCTGCGAACAGACCCGAACATGTTCTACACGACGCGCGAAGCGTATCTCGCCGATGCGCAGGCGAAGATCGACGCGATCGAGCAGAAGCTGCCCGAATATTTCGGTGCGCTGCCAACGTCCGACTTCATCATCAAGCCGGTCGAGGCGTTTCGCGAACAGTCGGCGGGCAAGGCGTTTTACAGTGCGCCGTCGCCCGACGGAAAGCGGCCCGGTACCTATTACGTCAATCTCTACAATCTGAACGACATGTCGAAGACTGAGCTTGAGGCGCTCGCCTATCATGAGGCGAAGCCGGGCCATCATCTGCAGCGCGCGTTGCAGGTCGAGATGGGCGACCTGCCGCCCTTCCGGCGGTTCGGCGGCTTTACGGCCTATACCGAGGGCTGGGGCCTCTATTCCGAAGAGCTTCCAAAGGACATGGGCTTCTATCAAGATCTCTACAGCGATTTCGGCCGCCTCGGCATGGAGCTGTGGCGTGCATCGCGTCTCGTCGTCGACACAGGTCTCCATCACAAGGGCTGGAGCCGTGAAGAAGCCATCGCATGGCTCACCGAAAATACGCCCAACCCCGACGGCGATATTCGCAAGGCAATCGAACGCTACGCCGTCTATCCGGGGCAGGCGACGGCCTACATGATCGGCAAGCTGAAGATCATGGAACTGCGCCAGCGCGCCATGGACGCCGCCGAGGCGCGCGGCGAGGACTTCGACTGGCGCGGCTTCCACGACGCCGTGCTGCTGTCGGGACCTGTGCCGCTAAATATCCTTGAAGAAAATATCGACGCCTGGATCGCCTCGCAGGCTTGAGTGGCGATCAGGTCAGCAACGACAGTGGCGAGATCAGCCGTTGTTCGTTTCGCTTCTTCAGGCTCTGGCCCATGGCAGGGGATTTGACAGCGGCGAAATGCGTCGGCGTCATGCCTGTAAAGGCGCGGAATTCGCGAATGAAGTGGGACTGGTCGTAAAACCCCGGTCCCGCGACATCCGTCCAGCCGAGCTGCGGATTTAGCCGCAGTTTAGCCGCGGCCCTTAGCGCGCGGCTCTTCCGGGCGAGAAATTTAGGCGAAATGCCGAAATATGCCCTCGTGAGCCGCTCGACCTGTCGCGCCGAGACATCGCATAGCGCCACCAGCGTATCGACTTGCGGGTCGTCGGCATCCGTTAGCCAACGCTCGACACTATTCTGGAACCCACCCGCACGCCGCGTCGTCCGTTCCGCGACCGCGCGGAAGAAGTAATTGGCGATCTCGCAAACCTGGCCGTCCCCATCAGCGGCGCTCATCATCTCCATGGTCGTTTCCGCAAGCGACCCCGCAATGGCATCCATAGGTTCGATGACGTTGATGACTTCATGTGCCGACACGCGCGCCAGCGCTTCGAGACCCATTGGAAGGAGACCGACGCCGAACACACGTCCTGGCCCCTCCGCGCGCATCACAAGCGGCTGGGATCGCGGGCCGAAGAACATGGCACCGGTGTAGACACCCTTCGTAGCCGTGCCGGTAATGCTGATATCGTAGCGGCCCTTCACGGCGAAGCGTACGTTCGCCTGCTCTGCCTGCAGAATGTCGGTGAAAACTGGGACATCGAAATCGAGAATATAGTAACTCGAGACCAGGCGGCGCAGGTCGGATGCAGGCAAATGAAAACGCATATCGATCATCACGCGGCCTTCATAAACTTGCGCCAGATTAGTGCGACAATAGCGAATGTTAAAAGAATTTGCACTCGCGAGTCGCCGCTTTTAAATCGCGCTCGTCTAGGGGAACTTTTATGAAGTGCCCCGGAACCGTAAGCGATCTGGTCGGTTGCTTGCGTGACGTGCGTAGTAGCGTATCGCGTACCCGCCGACAGTTCCGGGGCGGTTCGATGTCTAAGCCAGCGTTTCGGGCGGATATTGTATGAATCCGACATCGCCTGCGTCCCCGGAGCCGTCGGCACCTTTCGCCGCATAGTCAGATGACGGGTTGAATCTGGCTGCCGAAGGCGTGATATAAAGCGGACCGGAAAGGTCCGAATTGATGCTGCGACTTTCAAATCTTGCCGATTACGCCGTCGTCGCCATGGCGCGGATGGCCAATCTTGATCATCGCACCAGTGCGGCGGCGCTGTCTGAAGAGACTGGCATTCCCGCGCCAACCACTGCGAAACTGACGAAGATCCTCGCGAAAGAAGGTCTCTTGGACGCGACGCGCGGGGCGACGGGCGGCGTCGCGCTGTCGAGAGCGCCGGAAGATATTCGCCTGACCGACATCATTGAGGCCGTGGATGGCCCCATCGGCTTGACCCAGTGTCTGCACGAGGGCGCGGAAGACTGCGCACTCGGTTCGACCTGCCGGGTGAAACCTCATTTTGCCCTTATTAATTCGCGCGTTCGCGACGCTCTGGCGGACGTGACGCTCGCCGATCTTGCAAAGACGAAGGAACCTGCCTGATGGCCACTGCCGAAACCATCGCACTCGCCGACAAAGCCTCCAAGTATAAGTGGGGCTTCTCCTCGGACGTCGAGTCCGAGATGGCGCCAAAAGGCCTCGACGAGGACACTGTCCGCTATATATCCGCCAAGAAGGGCGAGCCGGCGTGGATGCTCGACTGGCGGCTGAAGGCATTTCGCATTTGGGAACAGATGGAGAGCCCCGACTGGGCGAAGCTCGACATCGATCCCATCGATTATCAGGACGCCTATTATTACGCCGAGCCAACCAAGAAGCCGACGCTGGGGAGCCTGGACGAGCTCGATCCGGCGATCCTCGAGACCTATCAGAAGCTCGGCATTCCCATCGAGGAGCAGAAGGTGCTCGCCAATGTCGAGGGCGCGCGGAAGGTGGCTGTCGATGCGGTCTTCGACAGCGTCAGCGTCGCCACCACATTCCGCGAAGAGCTTGAGAAGGCGGGCGTCATCTTTCGCTCCATCTCCGAGGCCATCAAGGAATATCCCGACCTCGTCCGGAAACATCTCGGCAGCGTCGTGCCGCAGCGTGACAATTATTTCGCTGCGCTAAACTGCGCGGTCTTTTCGGACGGCACCTTCGTCTACATTCCCGAGGGCGTCCGATGCCCCATGGAGCTGTCGACCTATTTCCGCATCAATGCGGAAAATACCTGTCAGTTCGAACGAACGCTGATCGTCGCCGACAAGGGCAGCTATGTCAGCTACCTTGAGGGCTGCACTGCCCCGATGCGAGATGAGAACCAGTTGCACGCCGCGGTCGTGGAACTGGTCGCCATGGAAGATGCGGAAATCAAATATTCCACGGTTCAGAACTGGTATCCGGGCGACGAGAACGGCGTCGGCGGCATCTATAATTTCGTCACGAAGCGCGGCCATTGCAAAGGCGATCGCTCGAAGATCAGCTGGACGCAGGTCGAAACCGGTAGCGCCGTGACATGGAAATATCCCAGCTGCGTACTGGCGGGCGAGGACTCGGTCGGCGAATTCTATTCCGTCGCGCTGACGAACAATCACCAGCAGGCCGACACCGGCACGAAGATGATCCACCTCGGCAAGAACAGCCGCTCGACGATCATTTCCAAGGGCATCAGCGCGGGCAAGTCCGACAACACCTATCGCGGCCTCGTTCGCGTCGGCCCGTCGGCGGAAAACGTCCGCAACTTCACGCAATGCGACAGCCTTCTCCTCGGCGACAAATGCGGCGCGCATACCGTCCCCTATATCGAGGTAAAAAACCCCAGCGCCCAGATCGAGCACGAGGCCACGACGTCGAAAATTTCCGACGACCAGATGTTCTACGCGCAGTCGCGCGGCTTGGATGAGGAAGAGGCGGTAGCGTTGATCGTCAACGGCTTTGCGAAAGAGGTGCTGCAACAGTTGCCGATGGAGTTCGCGGTGGAAGCGCAGAAGCTTCTGGGGATTTCATTGGAAGGAGCGGTGGGTTGAGCGTTTTTCCGAACGGAATCGAAACACGCTCTGATGCAATTTCGATGCTAGACTATTTGGCCGGGCGTAAGACTTTGCAGCTCGAAGAATGGGACATCGACGATTTTGCAAGTGCCCCGCACAACGACGCGAAAATAGAGCGTTGCAGATTAGTCGTACGTGATCAAATTATCGATCTTTTGATTGCGAAAGAGAACTCGAAAATCTGCACTATTGTGGACAGTCTGATATTAGAACTTACAGAAGAAGGCGGCTAAAGTGCTTTCAATCCAGAACCTCCACGCTTCCGTCGGCGACAAACCGATCCTGAAAGGCCTCTCGCTCGATCTGCCCGCAGGCGAGGTGCACGCCATCATGGGACCGAACGGCTCCGGCAAGTCAACACTGAGCTACGTCCTCGCAGGCCGCGATGGTTATGAAGTGAATGATGGCACCGCCACGCTCGATGGCGAGGACCTTCTCGCCATGGACGCGCACGAACGTGCAGCCGCTGGGTTGTTTCTCGGACTGCAATATCCGGTCGAAATTCCCGGCGTCTCCAATCTCAATTTTCTCCGTACGGCGCTCAATGCGCAACGCGAGCAGCGCGGCGAAGAGGGGATGTCAGCGGGCGATTTCATGCGGGCCGCGCGAGAACAGGCGAGCGCCTTCGACCTTACCATGGATCACATGAAGCGCGGCGTGAATGTCGGCTTTTCGGGAGGCGAGAAGAAGCGCAACGAGATGGTGCAGATGGCGCTCCTCGCACCGAAACTCGCACTGCTCGACGAGACCGACTCCGGCCTCGACATCGACGCCCTGCGCGTCGTCGCGGACGGCATCAACCGCATGCGCGCCCCGGACCGCAGCTTCCTCCTCATCACTCACTATCAGCGCCTCCTCGACTATGTGCAGCCCGATCGAATCCACGTCCTACAGGACGGCGCGATCACCCGTTCCGGCGGTCCGGAACTGGCGACGGAGCTTGAGCGCGAGGGCTATGTCGGGATCGCCGCGTGATTGATGCGCGCCAGAAGCCCCTGATCGAGCTGCAGCGAGAATTTCGTGAAGGCAGCACGAACGCCATGCCGATCGCGGGCATGATCGCATGGGCGCTGCTCGGCGTTGCGGCGCTCTTTCTGTCGGAGCCACTCATCGCGAATGGCGCGCTCTACATCATGGTGCTCGTCATGCCGCTCGCTTGGGTCATCGAGCGCCTGCGCGGCCGCAACCTCTTCGCGGGCGGTGATGAACCGCTGACGAAGCTGTTTCTGCTTTCGATCGTCGGTCTCGCCATCCTGATACCGATTGCTGTCATTGCGGCCAGCGCGGCGGATGCGCCGCTTCTGATCGTTCTCGGCATGGCGCTCGTGACGGGAGCGATCTGGGTGCCCTACGGCTGGGCGGCGGACGACCCCGTCGGGCTTCGCCGGGCTATTGCGCAGGCGGTTGGTAGTTATGCCGCCTACGCCTTCATGCCCGCGCCCTTCACGGCCAGCGCGATCTGCGCGGTCGTCGTCCTTTGCTACATCTATGTTCTCGTGGCCGCGAGACCGATGGGAAGCGCAAATGCCTAAGCCCGCGACAATGACCGACCTTGGCTTTCCCCACCGTCACGAAGATTGGCGATGGTCGGACCTCAGCGCTATCGAGGCGGCGCTCGGTGCGTTGCCGACGGCGCCTGCGAACGATGCTGCGCCGGATCTTTCCGAATGGATGCTCCCGGACCATGACGGCCCGCGCCTGATCTTCGTTGACGGGCGTTATGTCGAGCAAGGTTCGACACCTTTCCTCGTCGAGGTCGGCAGCGAACCACATGCGCCGGAACGCGGGCCTCTTGGCACTCTCGCGGCGCAGCATCGCGCGGTGCGCGTCAATGCGAAGCCTGGCGCACGGCTGCACATTATCAATTACGCGAGCGGTGGGCAGGCGCATCTCGACTTGAATTATGACTGCCCAGCGGGCGAGACGTTGCATGTGGTCGAAACCTATGTCGGCGGCGGCGACTGCTGGACCAACGTCGCTGTGACGGCGAATGTCGGTTCAGGCGGCAGGATTAGTCGCGCGGTGCGCCTTCTGCAGCAGGGCGGTGTCTGGACTGAAAGCGTCATCGGTACGCTGGACAAGGATGCTAATTACGGCAGCGTTTCGATGATCGGCAACGTCCAGTCGGCGCGCAGCGAATATGCCCTGACGCTGGGCGATGCGGCCGAGGCGCATGTCGATGGCACGATGGTGGGCGGCGATACGGCAGACGGCGCGAAGCAGGTCTTCGATGTCGTCGGCCGCATTCGCCACGAAGGCGTCGGCGGTTCGAGTGGGCAGACGTGGCGCAGCGTCGCGGCAAAGCGTGCGATGGTCAGCTTCGCGGGCCGTATCGAGGTCGCGCGCGGTGCACAGCAGACGGATGCGAATGAGGATGTGAAAGCGCTTCTCCTCGACCGTACGGCGACGGCCAACGCCAAGCCGGAACTCGAAATCTTCGCCGACGATGTGAAGTGCGCGCATGGCGCAACGGTCGGGGAGCTCGACAAGCAAGCGATGTTCTATCTCGCCAGTCGCGGCGTTCCCGAGAATCGGGCGCGGACGCTTCTGACCGAGGCCTTCGTCGCCGACGCCTTCGAAGCGGTCGAGAACGCCGACCTTCGCGACCTTCTGGGCGCCGATGCCCGCCGCGCTCTGGAGACTGTCCGATGAATGCGCCCGCCACCTTTACCCGCGACCACCGCGCCGATTTTCCCGGCCTCACGCCCGGCTGGTCCTATCTCGACAGTGCAGCGACGGCACAGAAGCCGGGCGTCGTCATCGACGCGATCGCGCGCGGCTATGGCGAGGAATACGCCACCGTCCATCGCGGTGTCTATGCACGCTCTGCGACCATGACGGAGCGTTATGAAGCCGCGCGTGAGCGCGTGGCGCGCTTCATTAACGCTTATTCCGCCTCGGAATGCGTGTTCGTGCGCGGCGCGACGGAGGCGATCAATCTCGTCGCCGACAGTTGGGGTATGGCAAATGTGGGGAAGGGCGATCACATCCTCCTCAGCGCGCTTGAGCACCATGCCAACATCGTGCCGTGGCAGATGCTGGCCAAACGGGTCGGCGCGACGATCGACGTGGCCCCGCTGACCGCCGACCATCAGATCGATACCGAAGCCGCCATCGCATTGATCGGTCCGAAGACAAAGATGGTCGCACTGACGCATGTATCGAACGTCCTTGGCGGCGTTGCAGAGCTGAAGCCCATAGCGGATGCCGCGCATCGGGTCGGCGCGAAGATCCTGGTCGATGGCTGCCAGGCCGCACCCCGCCTGCCGGTCGACGTGCAGGCATTGGATGCGGATTTCTACGTTTTCTCCGGCCACAAGATCTACGGTCCGACGGGCATCGGTGTCCTGTGGGCGCGTGGGGAGATCCTTGATGCCATGCCACCTTGGCAGGGGGGCGGCTCGATGATTGAGGAGGTCAGCTGGGACGGGACGACCTATGCCCCGCCACCTGGCCGGTTCGAGGCGGGGACGCCCCATATCGTCGGCGCGGTCGGCCTGCACGCCGCCGTCGACTATGTATCGGACATTGGTCTCGAGGTCATCGACGCACATGAACGATCACTCGGCAGGGAGGCACGGGCGGCCCTTCGCCGTATCAACTCGCTGACGCTCTACGGTCCCGACGACGGCACCGGAATCGTCAGTTTCACGATGGCGGGGGTTCATCCGCACGACATCGCCACCATATTGGATGAGGAAGAGGTCGCCATCCGCGCCGGGCATCATTGCTGCCAGCCGCTGATGCGGACGCTGAACGTCCCGGCGACGGCCCGGGCCAGCTTTGGGATTTATAATGGCCCCGAAGATGTCGCGAAGCTGGTGAGCGGCCTCGAGCGCGTACAAAAGATTTTCGGATGACGGATAATTTCGCATGAGCGACACGAACGCACGCCCCATGGCCCCCGGGCCGATGGATGACTTCATGGACCCGGCGCTGCAGTCGACGAACCGCAATGCGAGTCCCGTCTTCGACGGCCCGAAGAAGGACCTGCCGCGCGGCAAGGACTATCTCGACGGTTTCCTGAAGGGGCAACCAAACACCCCCGTGAAGGGCGCGCCCGGCGGCGAGCTCTATGAGCAGATCATCGAGACGCTGCGGGAAATCTACGACCCGGAAATCCCGGTAAACATTTACGACCTCGGCTTGATTTACAATGTCGAGGTCGTCGACGATCACGCGGTCGTGACGATGACGCTGACGACGCCGCACTGCCCGGTGGCGGAATCTATGCCGGCGGAAGTCGAAATTCGCACCGGCGCTGTCCCGGGCGTCGGGTCTGCAGAGGTCAATCTCGTCTGGGATCCACCATGGGATCCGGCCAAGATGTCGGATGAAGCGAAGCTCGAATTGGGGATG
>JBAUIQ010000293.1:0-1715 GCA_049683075.1 Pacificimonas sp. | reverse complement strand
CACCAACTGGGGTCGATGCCGTCCTTGATATGGTGGGCGGTGACTATGTGCCGCGTAACATCGATTGCCTTGGCGAGGAGGGCCGCCATGTCTCCATCGCGGTACAGCGCGGCGTCTCGACGGAGATCAATCTCGTCAAGGTCATGGGCAAACGCCTGCGCCTCACCGGCTCCTTCCTCCGCCCGCGTTCGCCGGAATTCAAGGCGCTGATCGCGCGCAGCCTCGAAGAAACGGTCTGGCCGCTTTTCGCCGAGGGAAAGCTCAAGACATTGACCGATATGACGTTTTCGCTGGCGGATGCCGCCGACGCGCACCGGCGAATGGAAGCGGGTGACCATGTGGGAAAGATATTGCTGACCATCTGAAGTGAGTCAGCCACATGAATCTTGCGTGACGTTTCCGTGATCGTCGCCTGTTCGTAACACAACGCTGCTTGTCGGCCCGCGAATCGGAATGGGGGCCGAAGGGCGACGACCATGGCGAATATCAAAAAATTGCACGACAGGCTGTCGGCGGTCGCGCCCGCGCTGTCGGTCCCGGAGCGCCAATGCACCCGTCGACGCTTTCGCACGATCTACATCTCGGACGTCCATCTCGGCACGCGCGGCTGCAATGCCGACCTCCTGATCGACTTTCTCGATTCCACCGACAGTGACACGATGTATCTGGTCGGCGACATCATCGACGGCTGGCGATTGCGGAAAAGCTGGCACTGGCCGGAGAAACATAATGACGTTCTCTGGCGCATCCTGAAGCGCGCGAAGCGCGGCACGGACGTTGTCTATATTCCCGGCAATCATGATGAAGTATTCCGGCAATTCGCCGGAATGGACTTTGGCGGGGTCAAGATCAGGCGGAAGGCAATTCACGAAACCGCCGATGGTCGCCGCCTCCTTGTCTGCCATGGCGACGAGTTCGATGCCGTCGTTCTCTACGCCCGCTGGCTCGCGCTTTTGGGAGATGCGGCGTATATCGGCATGATGAAGTTGAATTGGCTGGTGAACCGCGTTCGCGCGCGGTTCGGCATGCCCTATTGGTCGCTCTCCAAACACGCCAAGCACCGGGTGAAGAACGCCGTTGAATTCATCGGACGTTTCGAGGAGGCGGTTGCGAAGGCGGCGCGGGACCGCGGTCTCGACGGGGTCGTCTGCGGTCACATCCACACGGCGGAATATCGCCGGATCGACGGCATCGACTATTATAACGACGGCGACTGGGTCGAGGGCTGCAACGCGCTCGTCGAGCATCATGACGGGCGTATGGAGATCCTCAACTGGAGCGAGGAAATCGCCGCCAGAGTGCCCAAACCGTCGTTGAAGGTCGCGGCGTAGGCCCGGTGCGCATTGCCATCGTCACGGACGCGTGGACGCCGCAAGTGAATGGTGTCGTCCGAACCCTGGAAACCGTGCGGTGCGAGCTCGAGGCGCGCGGCGACGACGTCATGGTCATTTCGCCCGATATGTTCGCGAACCTGCCATGCCCGTCCTACGCGGAAATCCGGTTGGCTCTCGTTTGGTCCGGGCAGGTCGGGCGTCATCTGACGGCGTTTCGTCCGGACGCGATCCACATCGCGACGGAGGGCCCGCTCGGTCTTGCCGCAAGGCGTTGGTGCTGTCGCAAGAGCCTGCCTTTCACGACGGCCTATCATACCCAGTTTCCGGACTATGTGGCGGCGCGGACCAGCCTTCCCGCCAAGTGGGTCTGGCGTTTCGAGC
>JBAUIQ010000292.1:0-8103 GCA_049683075.1 Pacificimonas sp. | reverse complement strand
GCGCTCCGCGAGCGCAGCCGACGACAAGTCGCGTCCACGTTCGTCGACAAGGATGTCCACATGCGGTGTCAGCGGTTCGGGGACCTTCCCGCCGGTTTCCGGAAGCTCGCTGACCAATAGCGTTGGGCGGCAGCGCTTGGCATATCTACCCACCAGATCGGCCTCCGCCCCGCGCCCGATGCGGCCTCGCGCGATGATGTGCAGGCGCACGACGCGACCCTAGTCTTCGGCGATGGCCGGATCGCGTTCGTTAGGCGGCGTCTCAGGTGCCGGCGGCGCGTCGACGCCCCACATCTTTTCCAGATTATAGAAGCTGCGGACCTCTGGCCGGAACAGGTGTATAACGATGTCGCCCGCATCGACGAGCACCCAGTCGGCGGCGGGCAGGCCTTCGATGCGGACCGGACGTCCCGCGTCCTGCTTGACGCGCTCGGACAGCTTTTGCGCCATCGCCGCGACCTGCCGCGTCGAACGGCCCGACGCGATCACCATGTGATCGGCGATTTCGCTTTTCCCGGCGAGGGGGATGTCGATGATGTCGATGGCCTTGTCGTCGTCGAGGCTTTGGAGGACCAGCGCGTGCAGATCGTCGCTCTTGGTCGAATCGGTCGAGAAATCAGGCAAGCGTGTCGGGTCCTTCGTCGGAAAGGTAGCGCTGCGACCAGTTGGGGTCGCGGGCGCGGATGGCAGTGGCGCTGCGGTCGTCAAGCGGGGTATCCAAAAAGACGATCGCGGGCGGTTCCCAGGTCGGCCAGTCCTTCGCCCGCGCGGGTGCGCGCACGAAGCGACGCAGCCAGCCCATTGCAGGAGAGTGCATCGCCGCGCCAATGTAGGCTGGCCTGGCCATGATCGCAATCGGCTGGGTTCGGCAGAAGCGCCGCCAGTCGCGCCAGCGGTGCAGCTGGGCAAGGTTATCCGCCCCCATCAGCCAAATGAAGTCATGCTGCGCGTGCCGTCGATGCAGCTGTCTCGCCGTATCGACGGAGTAGCGCGTGCCCCAATCACTTTCGAGTGTCCTTGGCCGGATGCGAGCCCGCTTTGCCTGTGTTCCCGCCGAGGCGAGCCGCGCGGACAATGGTGCCATGTCCTTCGTCGACTTTAACGGATTTTGCGGGCTAACGAGCCACCAGACTTCATCCAGCCTAAGTCGCTCGATCGCCTGCAGACTGATGTGTCGATGCCCGCCATGGGCCGGGTTGAACGAGCCACCGAGGATGCCGATGCGGGACATGGGGCGCTTCTAGAGGAGCGTGGCGACCAAACCAACCGATCCCCGTGCCCGACCGCTCAGCTAGTCGCCTCGTCCGGTCTCGTCCTGCAACTCGTCGATCTTCTTGGATGCGTCGGCCTTCGTCAGGTTTGGGTCGAAGTCTTCGTCCGCTTCCTCACTCAGCGTTTTCAAATAGCTCGCCTGCGCACCCGTCATCTTCTCGTCGCCCGTCGTCCAATTGTCGGGATCCTTGACCGCATTGCCGCTCGGGTCCGCCTTTGGGTGTTCGTTTATATCGGTCATGTGTCGTCGCCTTTCGTCGGAATTTTCGATTTCAATGCAAGTGTTCGTGAAATGTTCCAAGCTGCGCCCTTGTGTCATTCGGGCGCGCTACTAATCAGACATGCTCGGTGTCCCCCGGCCGATGGAGCCCGCCCCGCGTGACCAATTCCCTGAAGACCCTGCTGCTTTTCACTGCGTTGGCGATGCCCGTATCGTCAGCCGTCGCGCAGGACGACGAGCTTCCTATTGCGAAGCGACTGCCGGACGTCGGCGTTACCGCCTTTTCCCGCGAACGACGCGAGGAACGTTTCCTGACCGAACCGGAAGAGATCGTCCGGCAAGTTCCGAACGCGGTCGCCGTGCGCCAACCCGGGCTCGGCTCCGGCATCGATTACACGCTGCGTGGACTTCGGGACATTCCCACTTTCGTCAACGGCATTCGCTTCGGATCGGTCACCGCGAACCACCCCGGTCTTTTTCGGTTCGACCGCGTCGATGTCGGTGCGGGCGCCTTTCCGGTCGCGCTTAGCGATCCGGCGGCGGGCGGCGCGGTCGCCTTCGAATTTCATCGTCCGGGCGAGCGTACCGCCGGTCTCTTCGAAGGCTTTTATGGCGAGTTCGATCGAAAAGCGCTGCGCGGATCGCTCGATCTGCCATTGGGCGCGAACGGCCTGGCGATGACGGTCGATGGCTATTGGCAGACGACGGACGGCTACGTCGATAATCTGACGACCGACGAGACGCTGAGTCAGGAGGACCGGCGCGGTGGACGGTTAGGCCTTGCCGTCGGCGATGAAAGTTTCGGCTGGTCCGCCGGCGTCGCCTTCCTTCGCGACGAGACGACGAACGCGCTTGGCTTCGATTGCGATGATCCGGTCGATACCGACTGCGACGACCGTTTTGCGACGACCGGTTTCGGGGCGGACCCGGACGACCGCCTCGATCCACTCGAGGGCATCTCGCTCGCAGGCGGCTTGGATGATGATCGGGTGCGCCTCGGTTTCGAGAATGAGGTCGACACCGTCTTCGTCTACAGCGACGGCCGCTTCGCGGTCGGCGATGTGACGCTGCGCCTGCTGTCGGGGTATTCGGACGCCGACCAGGTCAGTGGCATCGACTTCGCCGACGGTCGAAATACGCCGACGATTGCCGGGATGGCTGCCCCCGTCGGCGTGTTTCGATTTGGCGGCAATACGCGTCTCGCCAAGGACTCGACACAGCAGTGGAGTCACGATCTTAGCGCTGCGGTCGACGTCGGCGCTCTGGCAGTGCGCGTTGGCGGTGTCGTCTATGATCGCGAAACGACGGAAAGCGTCGCGACGCTCGTGACCAGCGATCCGGGTTCGGGTCCGGTCACCATATTGTCCAGCGATCAGCGTCGCGAAACGGGTGTGGAGGGTGTCGCCGCTTACGCCGAGGCCGACTACACGACGCCGGTATTCAGTGTCGCAGCTGGTTTTCGTTACAGCGACGAAGAGGCCAGGCTCGACTTGACCGAGGTTACGCCCGGCTGCCAGCCGACCTGCACGCGCTTGAGGCCGGACGATATTTCCTATGACGAATTCACTGGCCACGTCACTGCGCGCGCGGCGCTGTCGGACGGCTTGGCATTGGTCGGCTCGGTGCGCAAAGGCATGTCGTCCGGCGGGTTCGACGCTACAGGTGCGACCTACGCGCCCGAACTCAGCTGGACTTATGAAGGCGGGGTCGAAGCAGGCTTTTTCGCGGGCGCCGTCAACGCGCGCATCACGGGCTTTTATATCGATGCGAAGGACGTGCAGGCGGTCGATATTTTCGGCAGGCGCGCTGCGGCGGGCGCTGATCTCACCAACTATGGTGTCGAGGCGCAGCTGATCGTTCGCCCGTTTGCCGGTATTACGGTCGAAGGGGCGGTCGGTTGGCAGAACGCCGAATATGATGAGAGTGCGGACGCGGCGGCACAGCAGGCAGCCTGTCTGTCCGAAATTGGTATTGGCGGTGCGACGCCGTCTTGCGGCGCGGGGCTCGTCCGGGCGGACGGAACGCTCGGTGACCCTGTGTTCACGCCAGACCTGACAGCTTCGGGTCAGGTCGCCTACGAATTCTATCTTGGCGATCGCGCTGAAAGCTTCCTGATCCCATCGGTCGGCTTCAGTTATCGCGACGAGATGCAGGTCACGGGCGCCGACACACTGCTGATCGACACCGGCGACGGGGGCTCGGCCGATGCGCGCGTCCTCGTGAATGCGGGCCTGGCGCTCAGGACCGATGACGATGCGTGGCGCGTTTCCGTCGAATGCGACAATTGTCTTGATGAGACATATGTCGACAATGCAGCCTTCGGATACGCCTATCTCGGGCGGCCTATGACCTGGACGGTTCGGGCGCGTCGTAAATTTTAGGGGTGAGATTTATGTGGAAAGCGGCCCTCTTCGCAATGCTGGTGGCGACGCCCGCGATGGCGGACGATCACCAGCCAAAGAACATTATCGTGATGATCGCCGATGGTGCGGGCTATAACATGCTCGGCGCGACGCGGCAGTGGACCGGTGAACCGCTCGTAGTGGACGGACACGGCTGGCGGCGGGCGGCCCTCGCCACGTACGCGCTACGCCGCGAACAGGAAGGCGAAGGGCAGGACCAGGATCTGGTCTACACGAGCGCAAAGGCTTGGGACGCGCGACCGCAAGCGGGCCAATCCGAATGCGATGACAGCTTCGAGATGGGGTTCGTCGGCTATGAGTGGCATCGCTGCACCTATCCTGACAGCGCGGGCACAATGACGGCAATGATGACCGGCGTCCGGAGCTATAACGGCGCGTTGAACGTCGATGGCGATCGGGCGAGACTCGTCAGTGCCGCCGAGTTAGCCAAGGCTGCTGACAAGCGGGTTGGCGCAGTCTCAAGCGTGCCCTTCACACATGCCACCCCAGCAGCGGGTGGCGGTGCGCACAATATTTCCCGTCGAAATTATCACGCGATCGCGAATGAATTGCTGACCTCACCGACGCTCGATTTTATCGCGGGCGGTGGGCACCCCGATTATGACATGTCCGGACTGCCTCATGCCGAAGATGTCAGCGAAGACGATCGTTTCGAGTGGCTGTCGCCTGCCGACTGGGCGGGATTGCAAGACGGATCGCTCGGCTGGCGGCTGATCGAGGATCGGACGGACATCGTGGCGGGCGACAGGCTCGGCGGCGACGAGCGCGTCATCATCCTGCCGCGCGTGGGCGGCACACTGCAGGCGTTCCGGCGCCGCGACATCGAGATCGACGTGGCGACCACGGCCCCTGGGGACGTCCCGCTGACGGCGACTGTTCCGGTCTTAACCGAACTGACGAGAGCTGCGCTTTCGCATCTTGCGGGTGATGATGACGGGTTGTTCCTGGTGGTAGAAGGCGGCGCCGTCGACTGGGCCATGCATCAGAATGTTCTCGGTCGCGCCATTGAGGAGTATATGGATTTCGATGCCAGTGTGCGCCTCGTGTCGGACTGGATCTCCGAAGACGGCAATGGTTCGAGCTGGGACGATACGCTGCTGATCGTGACGGCGGATCATGACCATCTCCTGTTCGGCCCGGACGCCGATGTGCCGTTTCAGCCGACGGAGGATCGCGGCGAGGGCGTGCTGCCCGGTCATCGTTGGTGGTTCAGCAGTCACTCCAACCAACTCGTGCCGTTCTTCGCCAAAGGTCTCGGCGCGGAGACGTTCATGGCGGCCGCCGACGAAATGGATCTTGTGCGGTCTGCGGACGGCGTTCGCCGTGGGCGCGGCTTGTATTTAACGCAGCCCGAAATGGGTCGGGCACTGGTCGAGATGATCGACGGAGATTAATGCCGCATCGATCGGACCTTTTTGGCTCCGGCGCGTTGAGGCCGATGGAACTAACGACCTCAACAGCCGCGAAAGGGCCAGAATATGTCCGACAACGTCTATGCCATCACCGAACTTGTTGGGACGTCTGAAACGAGCGTTGACGACGCTATTCGCGGGGCCGTTCGGCGCGCGTCCAAGACGCTGAAGAATCTCGATTGGTTCGAAATGACAGGCATTCGCGGCCATATCGTCGACGGCGAGGTGCAGCACTTCCAGGTCACGGTGAAGATCGGCTTCCGGCACGAAGGCCAGTAGCGATTTCTTATGGGCGCTAGATCGGACCAATCCGAAGTTGTCGTCGTCCCTGTGGACGAGCCAGATCGGCTGGCCATTCTTCATGGCCTCGATGTTCTCGATACACCGAATGAGCTGTCGTTCGACGCTCTCGCCGAGGCGGCCGCCTTAGCCTTCGATGCGCCGATCGGTCTCGTCAGCTTGGTCGACGCAGACCGGCAATGGTTCAAGGCTTGCTATGGCGCCGATCTCACACAAACCAACCGCGACATCAGCTTCTGCACCCACGCGATCGAAATCCCGGACGACGTGTTCCTCGTTCCAGATGCGAAGGCCGACAAGCAGTTTCGGAACAATCCTCTGGTCACCGGTCCCCCGCATGTCGGCTTCTATGCGGGCGCGCCTATCATCGTAAAAGGCGCAGCGATCGGCACGCTTTGCATACTCGATCACCGCGCGCGCAACGATATTGGCGATCGCCATATCGCGCTTTTGAAGAAGCTTGCCGCATCGGTGGCCGCCGCAATGGAAGCGCGTCAGCTTGAGAAGCGAACGTCGGAACTCGAGCAGCAGGCGGAGGTGCATTCAGCGCGCATGGCCAGCGCCCTAGAAGCAGCTGATATGGCGGTGTGGTCTTGGGATGTGAAAAACGGAGAGATTGTCGATTACGGCAGGATAGGAACCGAGGTCGAACCTCTTCGTGTCCCCTTCGAAGATTTTTTGAAAGCGCTGACAGAAGAAGATCGGCAAATCTTCGAGGACGAGCGGCGTTCGGTACGACCCCATGACGACGCCTATCAGTTTGAATATCGGGACCCTGTCGAGCGTGACCGTTGGCGGCTCGCCTTCGGACGCCCCGTCAAGCGGGACGAGGACGGCCTGCCTCTTTTAGTCACCGGCATCAATCTCGATATCACCGAACGGAAGCGCGACGAGGATCGCATCACGGCGCAAGCACAGGAGATGCGTCATCGGGTGAACAATTTGATTGGTCTTGCCGACGCACTTGCCAGCCGGACCGCGCGTGAAGTCGACAATATCGATGATTTCCTAACGAGCTACCGGAGCCGCCTACAGGCCTTGGCGCGGACGCAGCGGATGCTGATGGCGGGGGACGGGCGCGCGCGCCTCGAAGATTTGGTCGAAGCTGTGATCGCGCCGTTCCGTAAGCAGGATCGGAGCGTCATCTCGCTGGACCTACCAGATGTTTTCGTCACCAATGCAGCGACGCAAGTGCTGACGCTCGCATTCCACGAACTCACCACGAACGCGCTGAAATATGGCGCGCTGCGGTGGCCTTTTGGCAAGGTCGTTGTCGAAGGAGAGATGGTGGATAATGTCTTGAAGGTTCGCTGGGCAGAACATGCGAACGCGAAAAAGGCGGATGTCCCGGTCGAAGATTATGTTGAAACTGTCTCGTCGGGGCGCGGCAAGAGCATCATAGAGCGTATGATGTCCGCTCAAGGCGGGAAGATCATGTTCGAGAGCGCCGACGAAGGGATGCGCGTCTCTATGGAGATGCCCGTCGACTGAATATCGTGAGTAAGGTCCGCAGGGTCTTGGCCCCGGACCCCTAGCTTGGGTAAGGCAATCGAACGCGCCCGCCGAAGAAGGATCACGACAGACCGCAATGGCTTCCATTTTTCAGAAGGTCGAAGACGCCGTTATCCAGCGGCCCAAGTCTGCGCTGCGCGATTTTCTGCGCACAGAATCTGCGGGCGGTATCGTTCTTATGGGCGCCGCCGCGCTCGCGCTGATCGTCGCCAATTCACCGCTCGCCGAGCAATATTTCGGCATTTTGAAAAGCTACGTCGGCGGCTTTTCCTTCGTCCCGCGCGGCGGCGAAGGTGGCGGCCTAGAATTCAAGGGCCTGTCCGTCCTTCACTGGATCAACGACGGCCTGATGGCGATCTTCTTCCTCCTTGTTGGGCTCGAAGTGAAGCGAGAGATGCTGGATGGGCAACTCTCGACCTGGGAACGACGGATTCTGCCCGGCGCAGCCGCTATCGGCGGCATGGCCGTCCCGGGTCTCATTTTCGCCGTCCTGAACTGGGGCGAGCCTACGCTGCGTGGATGGGCCATTCCGGCGGCGACGGACATCGCCTTCGCCCTCGGTGTCCTCGCGCTCCTTGGAAAGCGTGTCCCGGGAAGCCTGAAGATTTTCCTGACGGCGGTCGCGATCATCGACGATCTGGGCGCGATCGTAATCATCGCGCTTTTCTATACGGCCAGCCTCCAGGTTTTCGCACTTCTCGGCGCGTTCATCCTTCTCGGCCTGCTTGTGTTCCTCAATCGGAAGAACGTGAACAGCCTCGCGCCCTACCTCATCATCGGGGTCGTCATCTGGGCACTGATGCTGGTTTCCGGCGTCCATGCGACGCTGGCAGGTGTCGCGGTCGCGCTCACCATCCCGCTCACGCCGGCGCCTGGCGGTCCGGAGAGCGCGGAGTCACCGCTCCACAAGTTGGAACATGCGATCGCCCCCTTCGTCGCCTTCCTGATCGTACCCATTTTCGGC
>JBAUIQ010000291.1:0-2290 GCA_049683075.1 Pacificimonas sp. | reverse complement strand
ACCGAGCAGCTGACGACCGACCTCGACAAGGACACGGTCGACTTCATCGAGAATTACGACGGCTCGGAAT
Organism: Pacificimonas sp.; assembly: GCA_049683075.1. Taxonomy (GTDB): domain Bacteria; phylum Pseudomonadota; class Alphaproteobacteria; order Sphingomonadales; family Sphingomonadaceae; genus Pacificimonas. The sequence continues at coordinate 2,220 of JBAUIQ010000291.1, read as the reverse complement.
CCGAGCCCGCCGTCCTACCCGCCCGCTTCCCGAACCTCCTCGTCAACGGCGCGGGCGGCATCGCCGTCGGCATGGCGACGAACATCCCGCCGCACAATCTGGGCGAAGTCATCGACGGCACGCTGGCGCTGATCGAAGATCCAACGCTCTCCGCCGAAGACCTCATCCAGTACGTCCCCGCCCCCGACTTCCCGACGGGCGGCTATGTCATGGGGCAGGGCGGGCTGCAGTCCGCCTATGGCACGGGCCGGGGCAGCGTCATCATGCGCGCCCGCTCCGACATCGAGGAACGCCCCAATGGCGCCGCCCGCATCGTCTTCACGCAGGTGCCCTATCAGGTCGGCCTCGACAATCTGGAGGAGAAGATCGCGGAGGCGGTCAAGGACAAGCGTATCGAGGGCGTCGTCGAGGTCCGCGACGAGTCCAATCGCAACGGTGTCCGCATGGTCATCGAGCTGAAGCGCGACGCCTCGCCCGAGGTCGTCCTCAACCAGCTCTACCGCTTCACGCCCGCGCAATCCTCGTTCAGCTTCAACATGCTCGCCATTCGCGGCGGCCGTCCGGAGCTCTTGAACCTTCGCGACATCCTAGAGGCGTTCATCAAGTTCCGCGAGGAGGTCATCACCCGCCGCTCGAAATATGAGCTGAACCGCGCCCGCGAACGCGCCCACATCCTCCTCGGCCTCGTCGTCGCCGTCTCCAACATGGACGAGGTCGTGCGTATCATCCGCGCCGCCGCCAGCCCGGCCGTCGCGCGTGAGGAACTTCTCGCAAAAAGCTGGAAGCGTTCCGAAATCGAGGAATATATCGCGCTCGTCGAGGGTGACGGCGTGCGCGGCGCGGCCGTCGAGGGTGACGACTACCGCCTGTCCGAACGACAGGTGAAGGCGATCCTCGACCTCCGCCTCAACCGCCTGACCCAGCTGGGCCGCGAGGAGATCGGCGACGAACTGAAGAAGCTCAGCTTCGAGATCGAAGACCTTCTCGACATCCTCGGCGACCGTGCGCGCCTCTACGGCGTGATGAAGGACGAACTCGTGACCGTGCGCGAGGCCTATGCCACCCCGCGCCGCACCGAAATCCTCCCCTATCTCGACGACATCGACGACGAGGACCTCATTGAGCGGGAGGAGATGGTCGTCACCGTCACCCTCTCCGGCTATATCAAGCGCGTTCCCCTTTCCGTCTACCGCGCGCAGCGGCGCGGTGGGAAGGGCCGCTCCGGCCTCAACATGAAGGAGGAGGACGTCGTCACGCAGCTGTTCGTGGCCGTCACCCACGTCCCCGTGCTGTTCTTCTCCTCGACCGGCAAGGTCTACCGGATGAAGGTCTGGAAGCTGCCGGAGGGCACGCCCCAGTCGCGCGGCCGCGCGATGGCGAACCTCCTACCGCTTGAGGAGGGCGAGACCATCTCGACCGTCCTGCCGCTGCCCGAGGACGAGGCGGAATGGGCCTACCTCAACGTCGTCTTCGCCACCCGCAAGGGCTCGGCGCGCCGCAACAGCATGGACGCCTTCACCAACGTCCCGACGCGCGGCAAGCTTGCCATGCGCTTCGACGAGGGGTCGGACGACCGCCTGATCGGCGTCGCCCTTTGCACCGACGAGGATGACGTCTTCCTCGCCAGCCGCCAGGGCAAGGCGATCCGCTTCTCCACAACCGACATCCGCGAGTTCACCAGCCGCACCTCGACCGGCGTCCGCGCCATGACGTTGAAGGACGGCGACGAGGTCATGTCGCTGTCGGTCATTTCCGGCGCGGAAGATGCCGAGGATATGATCCTGACCGTGAGCCAGAACGGCTTCGGCAAGCAGACGAGTTCGACCGAATATCGCCGCATCAAGCGCGGCGGTCAGGGCGTTGCGAACCTCGACCTGACAGACAAAACCGGACCGGTCGTCGCCAGCTTCCCGATCGAGGAAGGCGCGCAGCTGATGCTCGTCACCGACCAGGGTAAGCTGATCCGCATCCCCACGAAAAACGTCCGCATCACCAGCCGCGCGACGCAGGGCGTCACCCTGTTCAAGGTCGCGGGCAACGAGAAAATCGTCTCCGTCGCCAAGATCCTAGAAGAGGACGAGGACGAGGACCACGCCGACGATCAGGGCGAAGGCACCGACACCCTCGAAGCGCCGAAGGACGTTATCGAGGGCGAGATTGGTGGGGAGTAGCCGGGCGTGGCTTCGCGTCGATTTTCGTTTCTGATCTCAGTTATTGTAG
>JBAUIQ010000290.1:0-2895 GCA_049683075.1 Pacificimonas sp. | reverse complement strand
AGCAGGACCAGCCCGTGCAGGCCGTACAGGCGTTTCTATCCAATTATCAGGATCGCCGCGAGGGCGCCCGCGCGCCGGACAGCCTCCTCTGGGTCGGCCGCGCCCTGATGGCCATCGACCCGCCCCGCGCGGCGCAGGCCTGCCAGGCCTATGACCGACTGGAAGAGGAATATGCGGGCGACATCACGGACGAAATCGCCGCGTCCATCGTCGAGGCCCGCATGGAAGCCGACTGCGCTTAGGTCAGGCGGGTTCGCTTACCGCATATTTCGGGCAATCCGAGCGGCAGACGCCGTCATGCGACCATTCCGGCGGACGCCATAGATAGGCGAGCTTGTCCCGCCACTGGTCCGCCTCGTCCATGCGGCCCTTCAGCTGTTTCAGCCCGGCGAACTGCGCCGTCAGCGGATTATAGTCGTACACCGGTTTCACCAACCCAACGACCGGCTCTTCCTCGATATGCGCCGTGCTGCCGAACAGCCGGTCGAAGAGCAGCGTCACCTGACTGTAGTTGCGGTCGATATATTGCGGCTGGTTCGCGTGATGCACCTTGTGCATCTTCGGCGTCATCAGAACACGATCGACCCAGCCGAGGCGCGGAACATAGCTCGCATGGTTCCAAATGCCGAAGGCGTTGGCGAAGACGCTGACGGCGATATAGGTAACTGGATCAACGCCAAGAACGGCAGCGAAAATCGCGATGAGGCGCTTCAGTTGCCCGTCCAAGAAGAAGCCTCGGGCGGCCGTCGAATGATTGAACTCGTTCGACGAATGATGGATCGCATGGAAAGCCCACAATAGGCCCACCCGGTGGTTCAATCGGTGATCCCAATAGTAGGCGAACTCGTGGACCAAGAAGGCGATCGGAATGGCGAGCCACAACGCCATGTCGTCGACCAGGCGCGCATTGTCATGGACGAGAATATAAAGCGCGAGCGGCAACAAGATGCCGAGCGCAATATTAAGAAGGCTCGTAATCAGGTTCAGCCCGATAGAATTTAGGGCATCTTTGTTGTCATAGTTTGGGTTGCCCCGGATCGCCCAGATCCGCTCTAAAATTACGCTTCCAAAATAAACGGTCGCCAGGATCCAGATCGCCGCCGGGCCGCCGATCAGATCGATTAAGTCGCGAATGCTCTCCATCTGGATAGCCTATGAAAGCGCGGCGCGAGTGACAAGCCCGGACGCTGGTGCCATGGTCCGCGCGGAACGCCGAACGGAAGTCCAGAACAGCCCGGCTACAATCTGCAAACCCGCGTGTACGATGCCACTCATGCTTTCGCGCAACCGCAGCGCTGATGGACGAGGTGCTGGCTTGGCTTCTGGCTTAGAGTTGCGCTCGCGCTTCGTTTCTGAAAGAGTGTTGGTTGCCTAATACAGAAAGACTCGTATGCGCACTCTGGTCATCTTCGCTTTGGTAGCGCTTGGTGGCTGCGCAACGGCGCCGCCAGCATCGGTCATGGACACGCCGCCGACCGTTCAAAACGCCGGGCTGGCGTCAGGTGGCACCATCACGCCAGCGGCATTGGGCGAACTCGTCGAAAAGGCGATGATCGACACCGGCGTCAACGGCGCGTCGGTCACGCTGATCAACGACGGACGTATCGTTTATTCGCAGACGTTCGGCATTGCGGACCCGGCCACCGGCGCGCCTGTCACTGCCGATACGCTGTTCGAGGCCGCGTCGATGTCGAAACCGATGTTCGGTGCGCTCGTCGTCGATCTAACGGCGGACGGCGTCATCGACCTCGATGCGCCGCTCGCAGGGTACATGCCGCATCCGGATCTTCAGGACGATCCGCGCGCCGCGAAACTCACGGCGCGGCAGGTCCTGACGCACCAGACCGGCCTGCCAAATTGGCGGTCGGACAATGCGGACGGGCGGCTCGACATCGCCTTCGAACCCGGCACTGCGCGGCGTTATTCCGGCGAAGGCTATGAATATCTCGCCGATGTCCTGATGCACGAACTCGACCTCGACGATCGCGCGCTTGACGCGCTGTTCCGTCAGCGGATCGCCGCGCCGGCCGGATCGGACGACACGTATTTTGTGCAGGACGACACCCGCGTCGCACGAAAGGCCATCGGCTATCGCGACGGCGTACCCTTCTCCGGCGACATCGACTATGCGAATGACGGCTTCGGCGCGGCCTATTCGATCCACGCCACCACCGAGGACTATGCCAAGGCGATGATCGGTCTGATGCGCGGGCCGTCGCTCGACGCCGATGAGCGCGAGATCTTCTTCGCGCCGCAAAAGGTCGACATCGCCGCCGACGATCCCGAGCGCGCCATGGGCCTCGCCGACTGGGCGCTCGGCTATGGTATGTACCAATTGCCGATCGGTCTCATGCACGCCCATGGCGGCAACAATGAAGGGTTTACCGGCATGTCGGGCCTGATCCGCGACACAGGTTGGGGCGCTGTCGTCTTTACGAACGAAAACCAGGCGAACGATTTCACACTTCGCGTCTTCTCGAGCCTCGTCGGCATCGAACCGCCGCCCCTGCCATAACAGACGAAGGCGCTGCCGCATGAAGATCGAAATCGACCGCAGTCCGGCAAAGGCGGATCGCGACATGCTGAGCCAGGGGATCATGGCGTTCAACGAGGGCGCAGTCCCCGATCTCGAACCTGTCGATGACGAGGTCGCTTTTCATCTGTTCGCGCGGGACGAGGCCGAGATCATCCAAGGCGGCATTCGCGCCAGCTGCTATTGGAACACGCTGCATATCGAGCTTTTATGGTTGTCCAAAGCGGCGCGGGGCGGCGGCGTCGGACGAACACTGCTCGCCAAAGCCGAGGCCTTTGCGCGTGAGCAAGGCTGTGAAAACGCCTTCGTCGAAACGACGAGCTGGCAGGCGAGGCCTTTTTACGAACGGCACGGCTATCACC
>JBAUIQ010000289.1:0-2082 GCA_049683075.1 Pacificimonas sp. | reverse complement strand
GCTGGCGGCACATCGTAAAGCGCACCGGTCGCGGTCAGGTCGTGCCGAAACACCTCGCCCAACTGGTCGTCGGCGACCCGGCCGAAATAGCGGACGCCGGAGCCAAGTGCCGCGATCCCCGCCGCCGTATTCGCGCCGGACCCACCGGACGCTTCCGTCCCGGCAGGCATCTTCCGATAGATCGCCTCGGCCTGGTCGGTATCGATCAGCGCCATCGACCCCTTTGCCATGCCCGCCGCAGACAGGAAGTCATCATCGACAGGCGCGATAACGTCGACAATGGCGTTGCCGATACAGGCAATGGGCGCATGAAGCATATAGATGGTCTCCGAATGTCAGGGGTTTGCGGGCGGTGCCTAGGTAAGGTCCATGGAGCTGTCGAGCCGCGCGCATTCGGCCAAGCCCCACGCCGCCGCTTCGCGAACGACCTCCGACGCATCATCCAGGAGCGGCTTCAGCGCCGCAGCCGATGCCGCGCCACCTTCGTTGCCGAGGGCAATCGCAACGTTTCGGACGAACCGCTCGCGTCCGATGCGTTTCACTGGCGAGCCCGCGAAGAGGTCGCGAAAGCTGCCGTCGTCGAGTTGGGCAAGGTCCGTGAGCGCCGGGCGTACCAGCGCCGGTCTGGGTGCGAACGCCATCTCCCGGCTGGCAGACGCGAACTTGTTCCACGGGCAGACGGCTAGACAATCGTCGCAGCCATAGATGCGATTGCCCATGGCGCGGCGAAACTCGACCGGGATCGGACCCGGATGTTCGATGGTGAGATAGGCGAGGCACCGCCGCGCATCGAGCCGGTAGGGTTCGGGAAACGCATTCGTCGGGCAAGCGGTCTGGCAGCGGGTGCAACTGCCGCAACGGTCTTCATGCGACCCGTCCGGTTCCAGTGAAACCGTTGTGTAGATCGAGCCGAGAAATAACCAGCTGCCCTCCGCCGTCGAAACGACGTTGGTATGCTTGCCCTGCCATCCGACCCCGGCCGCCGCCGCGAGTGGCTTTTCCATCACTGGCGCGGTGTCGACGAAGACCTTCAACTCACTTTCCGGCGCGGCTGCGACGATCCAGCGGGCAAGTTGCTTCAGGCGCCGCTTCACCACATCATGATAGTCGCCGCCATGGGCATAGACACTCACCGCGCCGATCTCCGGACTGTCCAGATGCCGCATCGGATCGAGCGTCGGCGCGTAGCTCATGCCGAGCATGATGACGCTCTCGACATCGGGCCAAAGCGCGCGGGGACTTTCGCGCCGGTCGGCCTTCTCCTCCATCCACAACATGTCGCCATGACGGCCCTCGTCCAGCCATCGGCGCAGCCGTTCGCCCGCCTCCGGAACGGCGTCCCAGCGCGCGACGCCGCAAGCCGAAAAGCCGAGTTTCGCAGCCTCGGCCTTCACATCGGCCGCCGTCAGGACTTTCTTATCGGTCACCACTTCATATGTAGGCGCAAGCGCCGCCGAGAGGGACCGAATTTTGAGTTACGCGATCGAGGCCTCCGGCCTTGCCAAGCAGTTCGGCGACAAGATGGCCGTGGGCGGCGTCGATCTGGTCGTGCCCGAGGGGCAGATCATCGGCTTTCTCGGCCAGAACGGCGCTGGCAAGACGACGACGCTCCGCATGCTGCTCGGCATCCTGGCGCCCGACGCCGGATCGGCGACGATCCTCGGTTCGGACGCGCCGCTCTCGGTCGCCCACCGCATCGGCTACCTGCCGGAGGAGCGCGGCCTCTATCCGGCCATGTCCGCAAAAGAGACGTTCGCCTTCATGGGCGCGGTTCGCGGCCTGCCGCTGGCCGACGGCCGCCGCCGGGCCGAGGAGCTTCTCTCCGCGCATGGCCTGGCCGACGAAATCGACTCAAAAATCCGCACTTTCTCCAAGGGCATGGCGCAGAAGGTCCAGCTTCTCGGCAGCTTTGTGCACTCACCCGACCTCATCATCCTAGACGAGCCGTTCTCGGGTCTCGACCCCGTTAATCAGGCCGCGCTCGAGGCGATCATCGCAAAGGAGCGCGACCGCGGCGCCACCATTCTTTTCTCGACCCACATCATGGGTCATGCCGAGCGACTGTGTGACGCGCTTGTGATC
>JBAUIQ010000288.1:0-9426 GCA_049683075.1 Pacificimonas sp. | reverse complement strand
GATAACCCATAGCGCGCCGTCTGGCTTCAGGACACGCTTTGCCTCCGCCAGCCACGACTTCGTAAATTTGTCGTAGGCGGCGAAGCTGTCGAACTGATCCCAGGCATCGTCGACGGCATCGACAGTCTTGCCTTCGGGCCGTGTCAGGTCGCCGTTCAGCTGAAGGTTGTAGGGCGGATCGGCGAAGACGAGATCGACGGATGCCGCCGGAAGCTTCACCATTTCGGCGATACAGTCACCCTGGATCAGGCGTGTCTCCGCCGCCTCCTGCTGCTTCGCCGCCATCGCCTGCCCCCGTCCGCTTTCCAATATGACGATCAGCATGGGGGCGACGATTCCGTGCGGTCAAGTGCGCATGAATCCGTGAAGACTCATGGGTTTGGAACAAAGGGCTAACGCGAACAGGCAAGCTCGGCATGAAGCACCAATTGTGGAGTCCGACGGTCGCCCGGAGACACAATGGATGGTGTGTGTGGCCCGAAAGCCGCAACTAGCGAGCGGATTTGGCCAACGCGGCGCGGACAGGGGCGAATCCAGCCCGATGATGCGCCGTAGGGCCGAGCTTCACCAGCGCGGCGAGATGCTCGGCGGTTCCATAGCCCTGGTTCCGCGACCAGCCATAGCCAGGGTGTCGGGCGTCAAGTTCTGCCATCATGCGGTCGCGCGTCACCTTTGCGACGATGGAGGCGGCGGCGATGGAGTGGCATTTCGCATCGCCCTTTACGATCGTCCGGCAAGGCCGTTTCCATCGCGGCGCACGATTCCCATCGATCAACGTCATCGCGGGGTGGATCGCCAGCGCGTCGACCGCGCGCTCCATCGCCAGCATTGTCGCCCAGAGAATATTGAGCCGCTCTATGTGTGCAACTCCGACCACCCCTACGCCTACCTCGGCCGAGGCCTCGATCTTCCCGAAAAGGATGTCCCGGCGGGATGCCGACAGCATCTTTGAATCCGAAAGGCCATCCGGGATGGCGTCCGGGTCGAGGATAACGGCGGCGGCAACGACCGGCCCCGCCAGCGGCCCCCGTCCAGCCTCATCGACACCACAAACCGGCTGAGGAGATGCGCGTTCCTCTGCGAACGTCGGCGTCATCTGACCAGCGGCCAGCCATGCCCCAAAGGTCCGTTGCCCTTCCCAAAACCGGGCGCGGCGAGAATCGCCTGACGCACATAATCCCGCGCATGCTCTGTCGCGTCCGGAAGGCTGAGACCGCGGCCCAGATCCGTGGCCACGGCAGATGCGAGTGTACAGCCGGTGCCATGGGTGTGGCGCGTATCGATCCGTTCGCTCGCATACCACACGGCCTCGCCATCTGGCGTCGCCAACACGTCGAGCAGCTCATCGCCGATCAAATGCCCGCCCTTCGCGAGAACCGCGACGCCATGCGTGTTCGCAAACCGATGAGCAACATCGACAAGCGCCGCCTCATCGTCGATCTCTTCTCCCGCGAGCAGCGCCAGTTCCGGGAGGTTAGGCGTCACGACCGTGGCGCGGGGCAAGGCGAACTTGATGATCGCCTGAACGGCATCGTCGCCAACCAGCCGATCGCCGCTCGTTGCCACCAGGACCGGGTCGACCACGACGGGCACGTCCAGATCGGCAATCCTGTCGAAGATCGCCCTGATGAGCTTTGGCCTGCCCAACATGCCCGTCTTGATCGCGTCCACGCCGATATCATCGAGGCACGCATCGAGCTGCGCGAGCACGGCCGGTATGGGCAGCGCGTCGATCCGGTGGACCGCAGTCGTATCCTGCGCCGTGACCGCCGTGACCGCCGTCATCGCGTAGCCGCCTAGCATCGTGATCGTCTTGATATCCGCCTGCAGCCCCGCCCCGCCGCCGCTGTCCGACCCGGCGATGGCGAGGATGCGCGGCGGGCTCACGCCGCTTTCCGCACAGCCTCACAAATGTCGTCGACTAGCGTTTCGACCAGGTCCGGGTCGTCGCCTTCCGCCATGACGCGAATCAGCGGTTCGGTACCGGACTTGCGGATCAGGACGCGACCCGAATTGCCAAGGCGCGTTTCGGCGGAAGAAATGGCGGACTTCACGCCATCGGTTTCGAGCGGAGCGCCCCCGTCGAAGCGGACATTTTTCAAGAGCTGCGGCAAAGGCTCGAAGAGGTTCAGCAACTCGCTTGCCGGCTTTCCCGTCTCCACTAGGCAGGCGAGAATCTGGAGCGCCGCGACGAGCCCGTCGCCCGTCGTCGCATAATCCGAGAGAATAAGGTGCCCCGACTGCTCGCCGCCCACATTCATGCCCTTGGCGCGCATGGTTTCTAGGACATAGCGGTCGCCAACCTTCGTCCGCTCGAGCCGGAGCTTTTCGCCCTCCAGGAACCGCTCAAGCCCAAGGTTCGACATAACCGTCGCGACGAGACCGCCGCCGCGCAATTTCTCCGCCTGCGCCCAGCTCGTCGTGATGAGCGCCATCAACTGATCGCCATCGACGATCCGGCCCTTCTCATCGACGACAATCAGGCGATCCGCATCGCCATCGAGCGCAATGCCGATGTCAGCGCCCTCCTCGACGACCTTCGCCTGCAACGCCTCCGGCGAAGTCGAGCCGACATTGTCGTTGATATTGAAGCCATTCGGGTTGACGCCGACGGCGATGACGTCCGCGCCCAGCTCCCAGAAAGCGGACGGCGCGACCGTATAGGAGGCGCCATTCGCGCAATCGACCACGATCTTGACGCCGTCGAGCCGGAGATGTTCCGGAAACGTCATCTTCGCATCGTGGATATAGCGTCCGCGTGCATCCTCGATCTTCCGGGCGCGGCCAATATTTTCCGGTCTCGCGAGTTGCGGTGGCTCCGACAGCAACGCCTCGATCTCAAGTTCGATTTCGTCCGATAGCTTGTAGCCGTCGGGCCCGAAAAGCTTGATGCCGTTGTCATGATACGGATTGTGGCTCGCCGAGATCATGACGCCGAGATCGGCGCGCATGGATCGGGTCAGGAGCGCGACCGCGGGCGTCGGCAAAGGCCCGACCATCACGACATCCATGCCGACGCTCGTAAATCCGGCGATCAGCGCCGATTCCATCATATAGCCGGATAGGCGCGTATCCTTCCCCACGACGACGCGATGCTTGTGATCGCCACGCAGGAACTTCGCGCCCGCCGCCTGACCCACCTTCATGGCGATATCGGCGGTCATGGGTTCGATATTGGTGAGGCCCCGGATGCCATCCGTGCCAAAGTAGCGCCTGGTCATTTGGAATATGTCTCCGCCATCTGGCCCGTTCCGTATCTGACGGGACTTACGAGAGGGTTGCCGGGGTCGGCAAGCGATACCCGGTCCGACAAGGATTCTCATCTCGAGCTCGGCGGGGCCTCTGCAGGGTTCGCAATTGCAACCGGCCCGATAGTGCGACAGACGCCGGTCAAAAGCAGCGGGGAACGAACGACATGGTCGAATGGATGACGGCGCTGATCGCGGAGCTGAATGCGCGCGTATTCTCGACGGCGAACATCTTCGGCACCGACATCGAATATGTCGTCATCTTCCTGGCGGCTGCGATGCTGTTCTTCACCGCCTGGCTTGGACTGCCGCAGCTTCGCGGCGTCGGCATCGGGCTCAAGCTGCTTCGCGGGAAACACGACGATCCGACCGCACCGGGCGAGGTCAGCCAGTTCCAAGCGCTTTCGACCGCCCTCTCCGGCACCGTTGGCCTCGGCAACATTGCGGGCGTTGCCATCGCCATCGCCATGGGCGGGCCGGGTGCGGCGCTCTGGATGTTCATCATCGGTTTCTTCGCGATGGCGCTGAAATGCGCAGAGGTTACGCTGGGGCTGAAATATCGTGAATTCGCGGCCAATGGCGACGTGCGCGGCGGACCCATGTACATGCTGAAGAATGGGCTGGGCTCGATCGGCCTTTCGCGCTCCGGCAAAACGCTGGGCGCGCTTTACGCGATCTTTGCGCTGGGCGGCGGCCTCCCGCTTATCCAGGCCAATCAAAGCTTCAGCGCGGTCGCCGTCGTCGGTGGTTTCGAAACGACGCCGACGGGTGGCCTTATCTACGGCATCGTGCTCGCCGCGTTCATTGCGCTCGTCATCATCGGCGGGGTCAAGTCGATCGCGCGCGTCACCGGCCGCGTCGTTCCCATCATGTGCGCGCTTTATCTCGGCGCGATCCTGATCATCTTGGCCGTCAACATCGCCGAAGTGCCTGCGGCGTTCGCGATTATCGTCGAGGGCGCCTTCAACCCGAGCGCCGTCGCCGGCGGCGTCGTCGGGGTCTTCGTCGTCGGGATGCGGCGCGCGGTATTCTCGTCCGAAGCGGGCGTTGGCACCGCCGTCATCGCGCACAGCGTCGCCAAAACGCGCCATCCAGCGTCCGAAGGCATGGTCGCGCTTCTCGAACCGATGTTCGACACCATGATCGTTTGCATGGCGACCGCCCTGATGATCGTCGTGACGGGCGTTTACGACGATGGGTTCCAGGACATCTCTATGACGACGGCGGCATTCGCGACCGTCGCGGACTGGTTCCCCTATGTCCTTGTCGTCGCGGTGCTGCTGTTCGCCTTTTCGACGCTGGTTGCATGGGGCTATTATTTCGCCACGGCGGCGGGTTTCCTGATCGGGCATGGGCCGAAGCGGGATATGGCCGTTCGAATCATCTACTGCCTGCTGACGCCGCTCGGGTCTGTGCTGGCGGCAGACGCGGTCGTCGACCTGATCGACAGCCTGTTCTTCCTGATGGTCCTGCCAAATGTCGTCGGGCTGTTCTTGCTTGCGCCGATCCTGAGGCGGGAAGTGAACGGCTTTCTCGCGCGGGTGAAGTCAGGCGAGTTATATGGCGAGGGCGTTCCCGCCGATCACAACGCAATGCCGCGTCACGATTAGGCGCCTGTCCGCTCCGCCATCCTGTCCATCGTGATGCCAGGCATCAGGCGGGCCATCACGGCGTTTGCGCGTTCCTGCGCGGTTCCGACGGTGATCTCGCGTTTCCCGGATGTAAGCGCTGAGACGATCTGCGCGGCCGATTCGGCGGGCGTGATGCCGTGGTTCACAGGGTCGTCGTTCGGGCCGTAGCGGTTGCCAGTGCCATCGACGGCGTTGGCCGCGATCTCGGTCTGAACAAAGCCCGGCGTCACGGTCAGCACCTTCAGGCCGTGACGTGCTTCCTCTGCTCTCAGAGCATCGGAGTATCCGATTAGCGCATGCTTTGCGGCGCAGTAGCCCGTCCGCATCGGGACGCCGATTTTTCCGGCGAGGCTCGCGACCTGCACGAGCCACCCTTCGCCACGCTCGCGGAAATGCGGCAGCACCAGCTGGGTCAATCGCAGTGGCGCGAAGAAATCGACCTCCATCAATGTCCTGTAGACATCGAAGTCAGTGTCGATGCCGAGTGACCGCTGCGAGATGCCGGCATTGTTGACCAGCATGTCGAGCTGGCCCTGCCATCCGAGCGCCTCTTCGACGAGCCCAGGCAGCGCGTCATAGTCCGTTGCCTCGAACGGCAGGACTTTCGTATCACCCGGACAGCCCGCCGCCGTCTCCGCCAGCGCGTCGCTGCGCCGACCTGACAAGATTACGCTCATGCCCTCCCCGGAGAGGCTCTGCGCCAGCGCGCGGCCGATTCCGGAACTTGCGCCCGTGACCCAGGCGGTGCGGCCTTCGAATTTCATATGATGAACTCCCATAGGCGTGTGGTGACACCGAAGATGAGCGGATGCAGCCAGACGAGCAGGGCGTAGGTCGTTATACCGGCGAGAAGGGGTGCGACGCCCGGCCATTTCGGCAACGGGAAATAGCTCGTCATTTCGGTCCAGCGCACCCACGACGCGCCGACGGTTTGACGTTTTTTCGCATCCTGCGCCGCCGCGCCGACCAGTGCCAGAAAGGTGATGCCGCCCGCGAAGACGACCATCGAGAGCTGGCCGATCATGGCTATATGCGAAAGGCCCCAGAGGCCGAACGCCCACATCATCGGGTGCCGGGTGATGCGCGTGACGCCAGCGGGCTTGTCGATCGTCTCGAGTTGCCCGTCCATGCCGGCAAGCGCGGGATTCTTCGTCAGAAAGCTGCCGATAAACAGGATTGAGGCGAGCAGCATGACGACGTGACCAGCGACCACCACCCAGAACAGGGGAATCCACAGTTGTTCGACCGGGGCATCGCCATAGGCACGTGCGGCCCAGACCAGCGTTCCGAGCGAGACGAGCGAATAGACGCCCATGAAACCGCCTTCGCCCAGCGCGCCAACCATGGGACCACGCAGCGGATGGCTCATCAGGAAATGCGTGCCCACGAACAGGGCCATCGCGATCGCAAGTTCGAGCATGATCCTATTCCCCCATTAGGATCGCCGACAATTACTGATCAGGTCAGTCGGCGCCGTCAGTCTCGATCAGCAACCAGGCCGGGTCGTCCGAGCCGAGATGGCGGCTGAACGTCCAGATGTCGTGTGTCTGCACCGTATCGGTCTCGCTGCCCGCAACGACATTTCCATCCGCGTCCCGCGTCACCGTCGCCAGTTCGGCATCGAAGCGGACCGTTACCTCGGCCATGCTGCCGCGGCGCGCGGCGGAGACGATTTCCGCGTTCTCGACATCGACGAACTTGTTCTCGTAGCTGTTGTCGTCAGCTTCGCGCGCATCGATCGCGGCGGCGAAATCCTCGGCGACGTCGTCGGAAACGAGATTGGTGAGCGCGTCCTTGTCGCCAGCCCAGAAGGCTTCGAGAATCATTCGATAGGCTTGCTGCGATCCCTCGACGAAAGCGGCCGGATCGAACGTCGGATCCTCATCGGCGATGGCTTCGAGACCGGACCGCGCGCTGTCGTTCAAATTGTCGGGGAGCGCAAGCGGCGGGCGTTCGGTCGGCGTCAGGGTGATAACGTTCGACTCTTCCGGCCGTGCGGCGTTGCGCTGCAACGGCTGCTGCGGTTCGGCGGATTCGTCATGGCGACCGAGGACGCTGATCAGGCGAAGCGCAATGAAGCCTGCGAGCAGCGCGAGAACGACGATTTCGATCAAACCTGACCTCCCTAAGCGGCACAAGGGGGCCGCAATTACGAAGTTGCCAACATAGGCACTTGCCCTTCGCGCACAAGTCGTGCGGCCAGATGGCTTGCACCCGCGCGGTGCGGCCTGCTAGCGCAGGGACTGGCGTCCGTTCCTGTCGGAACGCGACAATCCCACTCACATCAATCTCAGGTGACGACAACATGGCAGACCAGCAGCCGCCCGCAGGCGGGCCCGGCGCGGAGGGCGAACAGCCGCCCATCGCGATCAACATCCTCGCGCAATATGTGAAGGACCTCAGCTTCGAAAATCCGGGCGCGCCGAACAGCCTGCGCGCCGGACAGGGCCAGCCGAAGATCGACATCCAGATCGGTACTCGGGTCAACCCACAGGACCAGGAGAACGTCTACGAAGTTATCGTTGCGTTGAACGCGAAGGCCGAAACCCCCGACAGTGGCCAGACAGCGTTCATCGTCGAATTGGCCTATGGAGGCCTTTTCCAGCTGACCAATGTGCCGAAGGAGCATCTCGATCTGTTCCTTCTCGTAGAAGCCCCGCGCATGATTTTCCCGTTCGCCCGCCGCGTCTTCGCCGACGCACCGCGCGATGGTGGCTTCCCGCCATTGATGCTCGATCCCGTCGACTTCCTGCAGCTGGCACAGCAGCAGCAAGCGGCCGCGCAGCAGCAGGCGCGCGGCAACGGCGATGGCGGCCTCGGTGCACCCGGCGGCGACACGCCCAACATCATCCTGCCGAACTAATGTCGATCCGCCCCTCCCGCGCGGGAGGGGCATGACGCCATGTCACTCATCAAGTCCGTAGGCACGATCGGCGGGCTGACGATGGTCAGCCGCGTCTTCGGCTTCGCGCGCGACATGCTGCTCTCCCGGCTCCTTGGGGCTGGCACGGGCGCGGATGCCTTCTTCGTGGCATTCAAGCTGCCGAACATCTTCCGGCGGCTGTTTGCCGAGGGTGCCTTCAGCGCGGCCTTCGTGCCGATGTTCTCGAAGGAATATCATGGCGATGGAGATGAGGAGGGCGGCAAGGACGCCGCGCTTCGGTTCTGCCGACAAGTGTTGTCGGTTTTCCTGCCGATCCTGTTTCTCTTCACCGCGCTGGCCGAGATCGCGATGCCGTGGATCGTCGAGGCGATGGCGGGAGCCTATCGCGAGGTGCCCGGCAAATTCGAATTAACCGTCGATCTCAGCCGGATCACCTTCGTCTATCTGATGCTAGTGAGCCTGGTCAGCCTATTGGCGGGCATATTGAACAGCCTTTCCAAATTCGCCGCCGCCGCGGCCGCGCCGATCCTCCTGAACATCTGCCTGATTACAGCAGTGCTGATCTTCGGCTCGACCGAGCCCGATCCGACGTTTGAAACCGCCCGCGCGCTCGCCGTCGCCGTCAGTATTGCTGGCGTCGCGCAGTTCCTCTGGCTGCTCTGGGCCGTGCATCGCGCCGGGATGCCGCTGACCGTCGAGCGTCCCCGGTTGACGCCGAAGGTGAAGCGCCTCGGCAAGATCATCCTCCCGGCCACCTTCGGCGCGGGCATCTACCAGATCAGCCAGCTGGTCGATGTCTTCTTCGCGACACGCCTCGAAGAGGGTGCGATGAGCTTCCTGAACTATGCCGATCGCCTGAACCAGCTGCCACTCGGCGTCATCGGCATCGCGCTTGGGACCGCGATCCTGCCCGCGCTCAGCCGACTTATAGGACGAGAGGACCAAGACGGCGCAACACGCCTGATGGGACAGGCATTGGAGCTTTCGATGCTCCTTACGATCCCAGCCGCCGTCGCCTTGTTCGTCTGCGCCGAACCTCTCGTCAGTGCCATTTTCCTCGGCGGCCGGTTCGAAGCGGACGACGCCGCCGTCACGGCCAGCGTCATGGCGGCGCTGGCCTGCGGTTTGCCCGCCTACGTCCTCATCAAGGTCTTCACGCCGGCCTTCTACGCCCGCGGCGACACCAAGACGCCGGTCTACACGGCTCTTGTTGCCCTCGTCGTCAATGTCGGCCTCATCCTGTTTCTGATCGACGACCTGCGCGTCGTCGCCCTACCCGTCGCCGCCGCCAGCGCCGCCTGGATGAATTGCGCGCTCCTTTACACCCTCCTTCACCGGGCAGGACGCTTCCGCATCGCACCCGTGATCGTCGGACGTGTCGCACGTCAGCTCGTTGCCGCGGCCGCCATGGGCACGCTTCTCTGGTGGCTGGTCGGCGCACTCGACAGCTGGTTCGCCGCCGACATCCCTCGCCGTATCGCCAGCATCGCCGCGCTCGTCATCCCAGGCGGCATTCTCTACTTCTCGATGCTTTGGTTCGTCGGCGGCATCGACAAGGCGCAGCTGATGAAGTTTCGCAGACCTGCAGCATAATCATGCGGTTGCGATATTACGTCGCGGGCGATAGCGAGCGCGCGATGACAAATCGCCTGCATGTCGGAAC
>JBAUIQ010000287.1:0-5311 GCA_049683075.1 Pacificimonas sp. | reverse complement strand
GCAGGGCGGCGGGCCGAACGGCGACAAGGCCGGTGAGGCGCTCGCTGCGGTGAAGCAAGCGATCTAAGCGAAGGCTAGGCCGCGCGAACTTCCTTTAGGAAATTCTCGACTTCGCGTTGCAGCACTTCCGATTGACTGGTCAGTTCGGCTGCGGCCGCGAGCGATTGCTGTGCCTGCGCTCCCGTCTGCGTCACGGATTCCTGCATCGCCGAGACATGTCTGGACACATCTTCTGATGCGCTCGCCGCCTGTTGGGTATTCGCGGCGATTTCGTTTGTCGTCGCGGACTGCTCCTCGACGGCGACCGCAACGGCCGTCGCGATCTGGTCGATGCCGCCAATGGTGCCTCGAATGTCGCCCAGCGCAGCAACCGCATCGTCCATTGTCGACCTGATACTGCCGATTCGCTGCCCGATGCGCGTCGTCGCATCGCCGGTCTGCCCTGCCAGTGCTTTGATTTCGCTCGCAACGACCGCGAAGCCACGGCCTGCGTCGCCCGCACGCGCTGCCTCGATGGTCGCATTTAGCGCAAGAAGGTTGGTCTGCTCGGCCACCTCATTGATCAGTTCGACGACATCGCCCACCGCCTTCGCTTCATCTGCCAAGCTCATGATGATCTTGTCGGTGGCTTCGGTCGATTCGGTCGCATGGCGAGACTTTTCCGACGTCTCCATCACCTGGGTCGCGACCTCGCTCAGGCTGCGCGCCATTTCGTCGCTTGCATTGGCAACCGCATGCGCGTTTCGGCTCGATTGCTCGGCCGTCGCGGCCACCGTTCCGACAGCCGAGGCATTTTCGTCGGCGACACTGGCAAGATGACGGGCGCCGGCTTCGATCTGTCCGGCAGCACTGCCGACGGCCGCCGCCACTGTCTGGATATTCGACTCGAAACGGGTGGCAAGGTCGGCAATCGCGAGACGCTTCTCGTCATCGGCTCGTTGGCGCTCGGCGTCGACGGCCTCTTGATGGCGGGCATCCGCATCCCGCTGTTGCGCCGCCGCCTGTCGTTCGGCTTCTCGCCGAGCATTCATCTCGTCGGCATTGGCGCGAAAAACGGTGAGAGCGCGAAGCATCGCCCCGACTTCGTCTGCACGATTTAAATCTCCGTCGATTTCAACCCGATCGCCGGCGGCAAGTGACGTCATGGCCACCGCGAGATCGGCGAACGGCCGCTGAAAGAAGCGACGGCTGAGATATTGAGATACAAGGACAAAAACAGCCAATGCCAAAACTGCGAGCGCGGACCAAGATGTCAGCCACCCTGGATGCTCGACCACATTCAGAACTGCAATCGCCGCAAGAAGGCCGCCCACAGTCAGGTAGAATTGCTGTTCTTTCTGGCGGATCGACTGATTCCTCAATCGAGCCAGCCATGTTCCAAACGCGCCGACCTTCTTGTCCGTCTGTTGATGCATGTGCCCCAGCTCGCAGCCTTCTCCGCATGAATGCGGAACGACTTGCTTGCCATCGGGAGGCTGATTTTCCGTTAAGCGGTGCGAGCGCGCGTCTCCGCTCGCAACAAAGCGTCCTCGTCCTGCGCGCCGACGACCATCACGCGCCGCCCGAAGACGTGCGTGGGAACGCCCGAGATACCAAGGTCTCGCGCCTCTTCCGCCATCTCGGTGACGGCCTCGCGATCGTCGTCACCGGAGAGTAACTCTCGTACGAGATTGCCGTCCATTCCTTCGGCTGACGCAATTGCAGCGAGCACATCGCAATTGCCGATATCCCGCCCCTCCGCGAAATAAGCGCGAAAGAGACCTTCGGCGACCGCGTCCCCGACGCCCGCGCCTTGCGCCCATCGCGACAGGCGGTGCGCGTCGAGCGTATTTGGAACGCGGTCGATCCGGTCGAAGTCCATCGGAAGGTCCAACGAGCTTGCGAGTTCCCGTATCGCCGCGCCTGCGCCAGCTGGCGCACCGTCCGGTCCAAACTTCATCAGCATCAGCTCTTTCCGTCCTATCCCTTCCTTTGGGAGGCCAGGATGCAGGAAATAGGGACGCCAACGGCGATCGATCGCGCGCCCCTCGGTATATCTGTCGAACTCACGCTTCCCAATCCAGCACCAGGGACAAACGAAATCGCTGACAACCTCAACGAGCAAACTCTCATCCGGCTCAGGCTGCGCGTTCACGGGCTTCCCAGCTCAGGATGAAATCCGGAAGCGCAGTCGGCGGCATGGCGGGGGAGCAAAGGAACCCCTGGTACCAATTGCAGCCTTCCCGGATCAGCAGATCGAGCTGCCCGGACGTCTCGACCCCTTCGGCCACGACCGTCATGCCCAGGGACCGCGCCATATCGACAACGCCGCGAACGATGATCGTGTCTCGCGTGTCGCCTTCGATATCGGCCGCGATGGACTTGTCGATCTTCAGATAATCGAGTGGCAGGGACTTCAGATAGGCGAGGGACGAATATCCCGTCCCAAAGTCGTCGATAGCGACGCGGATCTTTCGCTCGCGAAGCCCGGCAAGCATCTTGGACGTTCTCTCGAGATTTTCGACGAGACCGCCTTCGGTGATCTCCAGCGTGAGGCGTTCCGGCGGAAACTCTGTCTCCGCCAGGATCGCAATCAGATCCTCCACAAAGGTCAGACTTCGCATGTCCGCGGCCGTCACATTCACCGCGAGGCGCAGATCGGACAATTCATCCGGCCAGCGCATGGCGTCGCGACAGGCTTGGCGCATGATATCGCGGCCGAGCCCCACACCAAATTCACCGCGCTCCGCCGTGGCCAGCAAGACATCCGCGCTGAGGTCACCGAACAGCGGATGCTGATATCGGACCAGCGCTTCGACGCCAACGATCCGGTTGTTCGTGACATCGACCTGCGGCTGGTAACCGATGTCGAGCCGCGCCTCGCGCGCCGCATCGCGGACGTCCTGCTCCAGGCTCGCAAGGCGTTGCGGGTTGTCGGCCCGGCCGGGAAAATAGACCTGTACGCTATTCGGATCGCTGTCCTTCGCGGTCGCCAGCGCGGCGCTTGCCCGCTGCAACAGGTCTTCGCCCTTCGTCACCTCGGGCTCGCTCGCCGCGATACCGATGCGACAAGCGACGTTGATGATACGCCCATCGATTACGAAAGCACGTTCGAAAATCTGGGCGACCTGCTGCGCGAAGAAGACCGCCTGGTTCAGCATGACAGGTCCCGTAAAGACCAGCGCGAATTCGGCCCCGCCAAGACGTCCGGCCGCCACGTGCGCCATTTTCTGCGATTCAATAAGGCGGGTGATGCGCCGGGCGACAGCCTGAAGGATGCCGTCGGCAACGCGTCGTCCATGCGCGGCGTTGATCTGATCGAGACGGGAGAGAGCCACGATCGCAGCGATCGCGGCGGGCTCCGTCTTCGCGGGCGTTCCAAGCACATTGTCCAGGCGCGCGCGGATCTGCGTCATACTCGCAAGACCGGTCAGCGCGTCATAGTGGAGAGAAAGCCGACTATGAGCGACTGCGGAATCAGCATTTTCGACCACGCCAACCCAGGCGGTCAATTTGCCGTTGTCGTCGAATGACGGCGTCGCGTGGTGCAGCAGGCGAAAATTTTCTCCGTCGACGGAAAGCTGCTGGCTCAACTCGGTCGGCTCCGTCCTGTCCTGCAATTCGTGCAAGGTCAGGCGGATTGTCTCGACCGCGTCTGGCTCCGCCCGCGCGAGCCTTGGCGCCGCCTTCATGTCGAGTGGCTTTTGGTTCCCCGGGAGACCCAACATCATCGCAAGGTCATGTGACAGGTGCAACACGTCCGAGGCGACTTCCCAACGCCAGGAACGACTTGAGTTCATATCTTCCTGCGCTGCCGTAACGGCCGCTTCGCTGCCGCTCGTTCGAATTCGCTTCAATCCCCGTTCGACGAATCTCAGCTTTTCCGACAGCAACCGTTCGTCGAATGGTGCCATCAGGAAGTCCGTTGCACCCGCGTCGTAAGCCCGCCGCACACCCTCGGTATCGCCCGCGGACACCAGAAATATAAGTGCTCCCTGCCGCTCGGCAACGAACCTCTTCACGGTTGCGACTTGCTGAAGCGCGCGGCTCAACGCGCCGCGAGCATCGAATAGGGCGATACGAGACCGGCTATTGCGAAATTGACGCTCGTCCGTCGCATCGTCGATCTCGACCTGATGCCCCGCGTCCTCCAGCATGCTTTGCACCTGCGCTCTATGACGCGGTGAAGACAGGAAGATCGGGCCTTTAGGCATTAACTTATACTCGCCCCCAAGGAAGTCGGGCCGTTTCCCGGTCGCAATACCCCCAACCATCTCCTTAAGCGCGATATGCCGCCGATGCCAATGCCCGGACGCCGCTTGCGGCCAAAAGAGGCACGACGTAAGCGTTTTCGAGCCATGACGTCGGACGCTCCGCTGGTCGACCGCTTCGGTCGGCATGTCACCTACCTTCGGGTCTCGGTTACGGATCGGTGCGACCTGCGCTGCACTTACTGCATGTCAGAGGACATGACGTTCTTGCCGCGCCGCGAGGTTTTGAGCCTTGAAGAGATCGACCGCGTCGCCAGCGCGTTCATTCGCCGCGGCGTTCGGAAGCTGCGTCTGACTGGCGGTGAGCCACTCGTCCGGCGCGGAATCGTCACCCTGATCGAACGGCTCAGCCGACATCTCGACACCGGCGCGCTCGACGAGTTGACGCTCACCAGCAACGGCAATCAGTTGGCGAAGCATGCGGACGCCATGGCGCGGGCAGGAGTCCGCCGCATCAACGTCAGTCTCGATACGCTGGACGCCGACCGCTTCCGGGCCATCACGCGCTGGGGCGATATCGAGCGCGTCAAGGACGGCATCGCCGCTGCGAAGGCTGCGGGCATGGCGGTCAAGATCAACGCGGTCGCGCTCCGCGGCGTCAACGAGCATGAGATCGACGACCTGCTGCGGTGGGCACATGGCGACGGCCACGACCTTACCTTGATCGAAACCATGCCCATGGGCGACACGGGTGAGGATCGCTCAGACAACTATCTGCCGCTCAGCGTCGTGCGAAGCCGTCTCTCCGAAAATTACACTTTGACGCCGCTCGCGATGTCGACAGGCGGTCCGGCTCGTTATTTTCAGGTGGAGGAAACCGGTGGCCGTCTCGGGTTTATCACGCCGTTGACGCATAATTTCTGCGAGGGCTGCAATCGTGTGCGCCTGACGGCGACGGGGCAGCTCTATATGTGCCTCGGTCAGGAGGATCGTGCCGACCTGCGCGCGATCGTCCGCGCCAGCCCGGACGATGGCGCTCTCGATGCCGCCCTCGACGAGGCGATCTCTCGCAAGCCGAAGGGCCACGACTTCGTGATCGCACGCGGCAAACGCTCGATCTC
>JBAUIQ010000286.1:0-1664 GCA_049683075.1 Pacificimonas sp. | reverse complement strand
CGGATTGACGACGTCGCCCCAGGCGCTCGTTTCGTTGGAGGAGCCCATGGCAAACTCGTCCATGTTCAGCTTGCCAAGCATCCCGGCACCCGCCGCCTTCAGATTGGCACTGATCGTGGACTCATATGGCGGGGTGAAGCCCTTTAGGATGTTCGATCCCGCCGTCGTTTCGACGCCCTCGGTGCAGAACAAATCCTTTATGCCGAGTGGAATGCCCGCAAGCGGCTTCAACTCGTTGCCAGACGCGATGGCGTCGTCAGCTGCCCTGGCAGCGGCCAGCGCCACGTCCGGCGTCTCGACGGTAAAGGCATTCAGGGCACGCGCCGCCTCGACGACCGTCACATGCGCCTCCGTCAGTTCGGTGGCGCTGAACGATTTGTCGCGCAAACCACCGCGCATCGCCGCGAGCGTCAGGTCCGTAAGCTCGGTCACTATTCGATCACCTTCGGCACGGCGAAGAAGCCGTGCATGGGCTTCGGCGCATTGGCGAGAACCTTCTCGCGGACGTCGCCATCCGTCACCTTGTCCTCACGCCAGCGCAGTTCGTTCGGAATGACCGCCGTCGTTGGCTTGACGCCGTCGGTGTCTACCTCGCCCAGCTGCTCGACCCAGCCGAGAATGTTGTTCAGTTCATCCGTCATCGGCGCGACCCGCTCCTCGGGCAGCTTGATGCGCGCCAGATGTGCGATCTTGCGGACGGTATCGGCGTCGACGGACATTCGGTCTCCAGTGACGGACGGCAGGAAAGCCGCGCGGTTAGCAGAGCATGTTGCACTGCGGCAAGGGAGGTGAGGGCGACATATCTCGAATGGCGATAGCCGCCGATGTTGCAGCGCAGCATGAATTCTGGCACGTAGCATCGGCTTCGGCGTGACCCTGCGCCTTTACATATTCCAAGGTCCAGACATGCCCACCCTCGCCGCCCTGCGTCGCGACTGGTTCGCCAATCCGCGCGCCGATATTCTTGCCGGGATCGTCGTCGCGCTGGCGCTGATTCCGGAGGCGATCGGGTTTTCGATCATCGCGGGCGTCGATCCGCGGGTTGGACTTTACGCCAGCTTCTCAATTGCGGTCATCATTGCACTCGTTGGCGGTCGGCCCGGTATGATCTCCGCGGCAACCGCGGCGGTGGCGGTGCTCGTGGTGCCGCTGGTGAAGGATCATGGTATCGAATATCTGTTCGCCGCGACGATTCTCATGGGGATACTGCAAGGCATCGCGGGGCTGCTGCGTCTCGACCTTCTGATGCAATATGTATCGAAGTCGGTGGTCACTGGCTTCGTCAACGCGCTCGCTATTCTCATCTTCATGGCGCAGCTGCCGCAGCTGACCGGGGTCGGCTGGGAGAGCTATGCGATGGTCACGGGTGGGCTTGCCATCATCTACCTGTTTCCGCGGTTTACGAAGGCGATCCCCAGCCCGCTGGTCGCGATCCTCGTCCTGTCGGCGATCAGCATGTATTTTGTCATGCCGGTCAATACGGTCGGCGATATGGGCGCACTGCCGGACAGCCTGCCCTACTTTTTCGTCCCGGACGTGCCCTTCAATCTAAAGACTTTACAGATCATCTTTCCCTCCAGCCTGACGATGGCGGCGGTGGGTCTCCTAGAATCGTTGCTGACGGCGCAGATCGTCGACGACCTGACCGACACGGACAGCGACAA
>JBAUIQ010000285.1:0-6640 GCA_049683075.1 Pacificimonas sp. | reverse complement strand
GCTGCGAACGTTGAGCGCCCTTCCTTTGGCAGACGTTTCAGGAAATGCTTGGCCACCAGCGCTGGGCCAATGGCGTTTAGCGCGAAGGCGCGTGAGAGGTCATCGCGATCCAATACGCGCATCGACTTTTCAGGCCCATAATCGCCATCATGCAGCAAGCCCGTTGCGACGACCACCAAATCGCACGCGCCGACCCCATCGGCGGCCGCGGCAATACTGTCCTCGTCGAGAATGTCGATGATACTCGTCTCAGCGCCCTTAACAGCAGCGCCGGAACGCGAAAGCGCGTGGACAACGTCATGCCGTCCACGCGCTAAAATCGTCTCGGTCAAGGCGCGTCCGATGCCGCCGGACGCGCCAATGACAACAGCACTAGCCACTTACGCGGCGATGCTCCGCAGCATCCAGGCTGCCTTGTCATGTACGGTCATACGGCCGATCATCATGTCGACGCTGACCTCGTCGTCGGCACCCTCGGCCACAGGGAGAAGATTGCGGCAAGTCTGCGCAACCGCCTCGTGATCCTGTGCCAGCTGGTCCGCCATGACGAGCGCGTCAGGCGGAGTGTCTGGTGCTTCATCAATGGAGTTCAGATTGCCGAACTGGCGGTAACTCCCCGGCGCGGTCTCGCCAAGCGCACGGATCCGCTCGGCGATGTCGTCGACGGCCTCTGCCAGCTCAGTGTACTGCTCCTCAAAGAGATTGTGCAGCGCGTGGAAGTGCGGACCCTTCACATTCCAGTGGAAGTTATGGGTCTTCAGATAAAGCGTGTAACTGTCGGCAAGCACCTTGCCGAGTTCCTTGCCGACCTTCGCGCGGCCTTCCTTGTTGACGCCGATATCGGGAGTTGCTGGGTTTGCGGACATATTCGGTCTCCTGTCTGATGTAACTCACCAGACCAACGGAGGACATGGTTGCCCGTTCCCGTGACATTTTCGCTTAGTGTGATCGCTCGTTCACGAGTCACGCGCTGGGAGGAACAACGTCGCGCCCGCCTCAATTATAAGATCATCGACATGGCCGCTTCCGCGGGCAGCTTCGCGGACGACGTGCAGGTGCGTGCGTCTACCGGGATGCGTCACCTCGCCGACCTGGTTCTCGGGTACCCAGACGCCGGCGATACGAATGAGTTCGCCATCGGCCGAAAAAGGAGTTTTCGCCTGCTGGTGGGCCGCACTACTGTGCGGACCAGCGGCGTCGTTCGGCAAGAAGATGACGTGATAGGAAAGCCGGGCCATTCGGCCTTCGAAGCGAAAAGGAAAGCCACGTTCGAGCGGCAGGTTTTGCGTCTCGGCCCATTCTCGGACGAAGGCTTCCGCCTGGTCGAGGCCTTCGATACGCCTGTCGACGGGGATCGGCGTCCACGACGCTGCGCCGCCATAGGCGAGGAAGATGGCTGGCGGTACGGTTCCGGTCGTGACGACTTCCTTGCCAGTCGCATCGATCGTCGAGACGTAGGCGATGCCGTCGTAGAGCGTCACTTCACCGCGCAGGCCGTCGGCCGGGCCGACAGTTATGTCCGCACCGCTTTCCACGACTCGTCTGCCTCCAATTGCTGCTGACAAGCGGTTCTCAGAGAACATCGCGAGGCGGGAACCCTCAGTACACAACCAGAAGTCAGGCCAATCGCCGCGTGCCTCGGGACATGGCAGATTTCCCAGAGGCATGTCGACGTTCCGAGCAGCGGGAGACGTGGACTGACATGCAGATAGCGCTAGGAAAAAGGCAGTGGCGGCGAGACTGCGCCGCATTCCGACTTAATCCTTCTCGAGCGTCATTTGCAGCGGGTGTTCGTGCTTCTTGGCGAAATCGAGCACCTGATTCACCTTCGTTTCGGCAACCTCGTACGTGAAGACACCACAGAGGCCGACGCCCTTCTGGTGGACGTGGAGCATCACCTGCGTCGCCTCCTCGGTCGTCATGCGGAAAAATTGCTGCAGGACAGCGACGACGAACTCCATCGGTGTGTAGTCGTCATTCAGCATCAACACTTTGTATAACGACGGTTTCTTCGTTTTCGGCCGGGTGCGGGTGGCGACACCGGTCTCGCCGTCGGGCGGCCCATCTTCGCGCTCGTCCCCGGCTGCGCGGATCACAAACTGTCTATCGTCTCGCATCGGCACCATATTAGTCGCTTGGGAGCATGCGACAAGGGTGCCGCCGTCGCAGGCATGTCCTACGAAAAAGGGCCGTCCCGCACCTGCGAAACGACCCTTGTTCTCTCCCGGTCCGGCAAAACTGCCGCTCCGGGACACGACGATTGACGCTTACGCGGCGACCTTCGTGAACTTCTCGTTGGCGACTGCCATGCGGTTCTGCAGCGGCGCCATCACGTCACCGGCCAGCTTGAACATGCGCTCGGTCATCTTCGAGTTCTGTTCGACCATCGCGTCGAACTGGTTGCGGACGAAATCGCCATGCATCTGCATGATTTCGTTCGGGTTCTTGACGGTCGGCATCGCCTTCATATTGGCAGCGAGCTCGTCCGTCGCGGACTTCACGAAAGAGACCTGCTCACGCATCATTTCCTGCGTACCATCGGCATAGACCTTGGACGCTTCGACGACGGCTTCGACGTTCCCGCGTGCGAAGTCGTTCATCTCCTCGACGGTCTTCACGCCGCGCTCCATCGCTTCGCGGCTCTTGGCGGTAACGTCGGCCATCGCGGCCTTGCCCTGGTTCATGGCAGTCTCCGCCTGAGCCTTCATTGTTTCGGTCGGGTTGTTTGTCTTCGTCATGATCGATTCCTTCTTCACTGATTTCGGTTTCGCCTTCGCGGCGTTCGTCTTCGGGGCCGAGCTCTTGCGCTTTGCGACGGTCTTCTTCGCGGCCTTCGCTTTCACCTTCGGCAGAGGCTTCGCCTCGACCTTGGCTTTTGACACCGTTTTGACAGCCGTTGCGGGTTTCGTCGTCGGCGTCGGGGCGGGCTTCGCCTCCGGAACGGTCGGTGTCACCACCTTCGCTACCGGTTTGGGGGCAGTTCCTGTTTCAGGAGCGCTGGCCATGTTGAACTCCGTTTCGTTGCAATCGTTCTTATGCTGCACTGCAACATAGACATCCAGACGCCGATCGTCAAGAGTTTATGCTGCACTGCAACAAAAATGCAACGTCTGGAAGAAGCTAGGAAATATCGACCCTTGCGAGGCCGGAAGCCTCCAGCTGGTCGTTGACTGAACCGATCAAGCGATCGAGTGCGTCCTGATGGTTGGCCTCAGCCCGCGCCACGAGCACATTCTGTGTGTTGGACGCACGCAGAAGCCACCAGCCATCGTCCGTCTTGACGCGAACGCCGTCGATTTCGCTCATATCGGCGCCGTCGTCCTTCAGGCGTGCGCGAACCTCTTCGATTACGGCGAATTTCCGATCCTCGTCGACCTCGAAGCGAAGCTCGGGCGTATTAACCAGCTTTGGCATGGCACCCTTCATGTCGGTAAGGGAAACCCCTGCCCGCCCGATCGCACGCATCAAACGGATGGCGGCGTAAAGCGCGTCATCGAATCCGTAATAGCGATGCTTGAAGAAGATGTGGCCGGACATCTCGCCGGCGAGCGGACTGTCCACTTCCTTCATCTTGGCTTTGACGAGGCTGTGACCCGTCTTCCACATCAGCGGCGTTCCGCCCCGATTGGCGATATGGTCGAACAGCGCCTGACTAGCTTTCACATCGGCGATGATGGTGCCGCCGGGCTCGTCGCGAAGGACGTCCTCGGCCAGGATCATCAAGAGTTGGTCGCCCCAAACGATGCGGCCCTTGGCATCGATTGCACCGATACGATCGCCATCGCCATCGAAGGCGAGGCCGAAGTCGAGATTCTTCTCTTCGACAACCCGGCGCAGGTCCTCGAGGTTCTTTTCTTCGGTCGGGTCCGGATGATGGTTTGGGAAGTCGCCGTCGATCTCAGTGAACATCGGCACATGCTGGCCCGGCAGGTGCGCGATTAGCTTTTCGACGATCCGTCCTGCCGCGCCGTTGCCGCAGTCCCATGCGACATTGAAGGATTGCGTCGGCGCATCTTTCAAAAGTCGCTCGACATACTCGTCCTCGACATCGATTTGCTCGCTGCCGCCCGCGCCGGTTTCCACGTCGCCAGCCGCCGCCATCGTTCCGAGCGCAGCGATGTCCTCGCCGAAAAAGGGGCCAGTCCCCAACATCATCTTGAAACCATTGTAGTCGGGCGGATTGTGGCTGCCCGTGATCATCATGCCGCCGTCGGCTTCAAGATGATGGACGGCGTAATACAGCATCGGCGTCGGTCCGAGCCCGATGCGAAGCGCATGGATTCCGGCCGTGTTAAGGCCCTTAACCAAGGCCGCCTCGAGCGCTGGCGAACTATGACGCCCATCATAACCAACCGCGACTTTGGTACCGCCCTCGCGCCGGACCCGCGTGCCGAAGGTTCGGCCGAGCCATTCGGCGTCCGTTTCCGACAACGTGTCGCCGACAATCCCGCGCGCATCATATTCGCGGAGCAGCGTCCGGTGAAACTCATGCGTCATTTGCGATCCTTCATGCGGGCGGCGATCAAAACGTCGCGCGCTTCGTTGAGAGCCGCGCTGTCGGCATCGGAGCCACCGCGATCGGGGTGCGCACTGGCGATGGCAAGCCGGTGGGCGGCGCGAATGTCTTCAACCGTCGCAGTGGGCGCGACGCCAAGCAGTTCCCGTGCAGCGCGCTGGTCCATCGGCTCGATCAGCTTTTTCTGACGATAACCGGAATAGAAGAGGTAACCGCCGACGGCACTCAGGGCGAGGCCGGGGAACGGCGCGCCGCGAAAGAGGATGAAGAGGCCGATCAAGATGGCCGCGATGCCGCCGATCAGGCGAGCGCGCTCGGGCGTCAGGAGGCCGAGATACCAGAAGACACCGATGGCCCCCAGAAGGACGACGACGAGCGGGCCCATCAGGCGGCCTGCCGCGCTTCGTCGGCGTCGCCTGGAAGATCGAGCGCCGTCACGAGATCGCGCAGTTCCGCGCGCGCCGTCACATGGCTGAGCTTCGCCTCGTCGATGACATCGAGATCGAGAAGCGTCAGGCCGCGTGGGAAGAGTTCGCGATAGATGACACGCTCCGAAAGGCCGGGTGCGATGCGAAAGCCGATACGCGGCGCAAGCGCTGTCAGTGCATCGCCGACGCGGAGCATGTTTTTTGCCGCCAGTTGCGAGAGGCGGTTCCTAAGAACGACCCAGTCCACCGTACCGGCATCGTGCTTCGCGCGCGCCTTGCGTGCCTCCCACACCATCTCGGCGTAGAAGCTCGGCCGCTTCACCTCATACGTCTCGGGGTCGACCCGACCGATCAGGTCGAAGTCGACGAAGCTGTCGTTCATCGGCGTGACGAGCGTGTCGGCCCGGCCCATGACCGCGCGGCCAAGCGCACTATCACGGCCCGGCGTGTCGACGACCACGAAGTCCGTATCATTGGCGAGCGCTTCATCGAGCCTAGCCTCGGCATCATCATCCTGATCACCGAGCACGGTCATGGACGGCACGGTGAGGCCCAGCCCCTGCGCGCCGCCATAAGTCTGACGGTTTTCCATATAGCGCGCAAAGGTGCGCTGCCTATGATCGAGATCGACCGCGGCGACGCTTCGCCCCGCCGACAACAAAGCGATAGCGACATGGACGGCGGTCGTCGATTTGCCCGTTCCGCCCTTTTCGTTCCCGAAGGTGATGATGTGTGGCAAGTGGCCCTCTGATCCCGGTGACTTGACCTCTTCGCCACCGTTTCGGACAGGGCCGTAGTCAAGTCAATCGCGAGAGGGGTTCAGAACCCATGAAGATCGTCCGGACCGTCACCGCGCTGCGCGACCAAGTCGAGGCATGGCGGCGCGCGAAGGAGATCGTCGCCCTCGTTCCGACCATGGGGGCGCTGCATCAGGGCCACCTCTCTCTCGTCACCGCCGCTCGGCGCGAAGCCGACAGGGTCATCGCCAGCATCTTCGTCAATCCGACGCAATTCGCCCCCGGCGAGGATCTCGACGCCTATCCGCGTCCCGAGCATGAAGATCGCGTTGCGCTCGAGACAGCGAATTGCGATCTTCTCTACATGCCGTCGGCAAGCGAAATGTATCCCGACGGTTTCGCAACGACGGTGCATGTTGCCGAATTGTCCGCGCGCCTTTGCGGCGGAACACGGCCAACACATTTCGACGGCGTATCGACGGTGGTCACGAAACTTCTCAATCAAGCGCAGCCCGACATGGCGCTGTTCGGTGAGAAGGACTGGCAGCAATTGACCATCATTCGCCGCGCAGTTCGCGATCTCGATATTCCGGTCACCATAGTCGGTGTGCCTACCGTGCGGGGGCCCGACGGCCTCGCCCTTTCCTCGCGCAACGCCTACCTGACCCAGGACGAGCGCGACCGTGCGCCGAAGCTGGCAGAAACCATCGCCGCCGCCATTTCGGAAATCGAACGCGGCCAGCCCGTCGACGACGCTCTGGCCTTCGCCCGAGACAGGCTCCGCGATCATGGCTTCACTGTCGACTATGTCGAGCTGCGGGGCGCGCACGACCTGGAGCCGATGGCGACGCTCGACCGGCCTGCGCGCCTCTTCGCCGCCGCGTTTCTCGGCGAGGCCCGCTTGATCGACAATTTTCCCGTTAACCCTTTTTAAAAACCACGAGTCTCATACCCAGGGC
>JBAUIQ010000284.1:0-2647 GCA_049683075.1 Pacificimonas sp. | reverse complement strand
GTTGTTGGGCAGTTTCATCGAAAGGGTTTTCTCTTCCCGTTGGCGATTGCCGCAGAAGGCGTCTAGCTGCATGATGCGCGCGAAACGACCTCGAGACTAGGACCCAAGCCCATGGCCTCTTTCATTGTTCCCGCGTTGGCGGCGGCGCTCGCCGTCCTAATGGGCGGCGCGGGCACAGCCCTCGCCATGCATCATGAGAAAGATCTTAAAACTACCTCGGCGGAGATGGGCGAGGGCGTTCTCGATCGAAGGGACGCCGCGATGCTGGTCGACATGGCCGACCGTCCACAGGCCGATCGCGACCTCGACGGCAGTCGTCGTCCCGTCGTCGCGCTCGCCTTCATGAATATCGAAGAGGGCGACCGTCTCCTCGATGTCTTCTCGGGCGGCGGTTATTACAGCGAGCTCCTGTCGCATGCCGTCGGCGAAAACGGTTCAGTCGTCGCGCACAACCCCACCGGATTTGCTCTGCGCGACACCATCCGGTCGGCGCTCGGGCAGCGCGATTACGGGGGGCGACTTCCAAACGTTGTCGCTCTCAACGCCGAGTTCGACGATATGGAGCTGGCACCCGACTCGCTCGATGGCGCGCTCTTTCATCTCGTCTACCACGATCTTTATTTCGAAAGTGCCGAACTCGGCCTGCCGCGTAGCGAGCCGCAAATATTATTGGGGAAGCTACACAACGCGCTCCGCCCGGGCGGTACGGTAACTGTTATCGATCATGTCGGCGTCGGCGACGATCCACGTGCCGAAAGCGAGGCCACGCACCGTATCAACCCCGATACGGTCCGCCGCGACTTCCAGCAGGCCGGCTTCGTCATGGTGGAAGACATGTCGTTTTTCGAGAACCCCGCAGACGACGGCATGCGGTCGGTCTTTGCAGACGGCCTTCGCGGCGATACGGATCGCTTCGCAATGCGTTTTGCCAAAGCCGCCGACCCGGCACGAGACCCCGCAGGGATTTGAAGATGTCCGACACACCCCCCGACCGCCTTTCGGTCAATCCGAGTAGTGAACATTATGAGCCGGAGCATCTCGGACGAGGGATCGGTATCCGCTTCAACGGCAAAGAGAAAACCAACGTCGAGGAATATTCGGTCCAGGACGGCTGGATCAAGGTGGCGGCCGGGAACAGCCGCGACCGCCATGGTAACCCGATGATGATTACCTTGAAGGGCAAGGTAGAGCCCTACTACGAAAATCCGCCGTCGGACGACGAGGGCGATGACTGAACGTCCTGCCGTATGAAGCTTACCGGGCGAAGAATCTCGACAGGCTCGCGTCCACAGTGACCATGACCCAATAGGCGGCACCCCAAAGAAACCTGTTGTGCCAGCGTCCGCGCGCCTTCAGTTCGTCCATCGTTATCGGCTTGCAGTCCTCAAGTTCGTCCTCGAATAACGCCGCGACCTGCTTGCGAAACTCGGGGCGTTCGACGCGCAACATGATTTCCATGTTGATGTAGAGACTGCGCACGTCGAAATTCCCTGATCCGATGTAAACGGCATCGTCCGTGACCATCAGCTTCGTGTGCAGCATCCGCGGCTGATATTCGAAAATCTCCGCGCCGGCGCGGAGCAGCTTCTTATAGGTATGATGTCCGGCCATTCGCGACAGGTGCACGTCCGTTTTCGCCGCTGCGATCAGGCGTAGCTTGCCGTCGCGGGCAAGCCGCCGGACCGCCGCCAATATCCGCCGAGATGGCGAGAAATAGGCCATGATCATGTCCATGCGCGTGGCGGTCATGAACTCATGTTGCACTGCCCGCGCATAGAAGCTGTCGCCCGCCGATGGTCCGCCGATGATCCAGCGCGTCTCACCCTCGTCTTCGTTCGCGTCCTTCAGGATGTCGCGCAGATCGCGAATATGCGGGCGTTCGCTCTGCATCCAGTCGAACAGGGCATCGTAGTAGATCGTCAAGCGCTCTGCAGCCGGCCCCGCGACATGCACGCCGATGTCCCGCCATGCGTCCTCATCGGTCGAATCGAGATGAGAGTCGGCGATGTTGAAGCTGCCGACAATCGCACGACCACCATCCGCGATCGCCATCTTCTGGTGATTCCGAAGCAAATAAGAGCGAACGAGATGTGGCTGGAAATCATCGACCTTGCCGCCCGCGTCGATTACGGGCTGAAAGAAATTGCCGGGTGTCTCCAGGCTACCGAAGTCATCAACCATCAGATGGACGGTCACGCCGCGCTCTCGCGCCGCCACCAGGCGCTCGACGACCGACTTGCCACAAGTGTCGTCGGCGAACGTGTAGAAGAACATGCGCAAGGATTCTTCTGCCCCGTCGATCAGATCGACGAGCCGCTCATATCCGTCGCTCCCTGTCTCCAGAAGCTCGAACTCATCGCGCTGCTTGCTCTTGTCGTTGCCCATTTGTCGCGTGCGTAGCGCGTGCAGCGGGTTGGCGCACGATAGAAATGGGTAATCTCTTTGAACCAGTCGTTAGGACTGTTCGCTCGCGCGGCCTTAAAACGTGTTCGACATACCCATCGCTATGAACATTCTTTCTTTCGAAGACGGTGCCCGGCGGCGCCATCAGCGACGCCGCTCCACTACAAATCTTGCATCCCAGGTCGCGTCCGATCTTAGGGTCGATGCACTCTATGATGTTGCCAAAGGCAGCGAAGAGCTGCTC
>JBAUIQ010000283.1:0-2139 GCA_049683075.1 Pacificimonas sp. | reverse complement strand
CGGAACCCGTGCGCCCGCCCCTTTCGCGCGCGAAAGAAGCGTAAGAGCGTCTGCAAATCCGCGTCCGAGCGCACGCCGACCCCCGCATCGAAGCGCAGCCGCCCCGCCGCCCACAGGCTCGCGCGCTGCTCGCTGCCCGACACCGTCTCCGCCACCTCGGTCAGAAATTCCGGCCCGCCACTCGCCGCCTGCCCCACGGCCAGCGGAAAGCGCACGTCGTGAAACGCGTCCATATCCTCATCCCCCTCATCCGCACGGCGCGTCCAGACGAAGCCGTCGCGCCTGATCTGTGGCAGCGCCCAGACGAACGTCTCCGCCACCCCTCGATCCAGTGCCTCTGCCGCCGCCTCGGCGATCGGCGGCCACAATTCGTCAGACCCCGCGTTCAGAACGAAGCCACTGAAATAATGCTGGTCCCGGGTCGGATAGCCGAGCCGCTCCGCCACCGCCGCCCGCGCGCGCCGCGACCCGCCCCGATCCTCTTCGATGACAAAATCATAATCCTCGAGCTGCAACGCATCGAAGGCGGGCGCCGCAAAGGCCGTCGGCATGTTCACATCCGTCAGCCACGGCGCATCCGCGCGCAGCACCTGCGGCGCGTAGAACAACATCGTTGTCTTCGCGCCGTATCCCTTGCCGACATCCGCCAACGCCAGCACCGTGTCCGCCAGCTTCCCGCCCAGCCAAGCCACATGATGCAACTGCTCGTCCGACAGCGCTCCACTCAGCGAGGTCAGCCGCTCGGGAAGCTGACGGCCCGTCTCCGCCGAATAAGCCGCATTCGCCGCGTCATCGTAGAAACACGGCACCTGCACCGCCCCGAACCCCGTCCACCACCAGGGCTCGCCGACCTGAAACCACATCTCGTCATGATGCACGGCGAAGATGTCGAGGAACCGCGCCGCCACCGCCTTGAGCCAGTCCATCGCTTCGACATTCGCGGGCGACAGCAGCGACGACGGCGGCTCCCAACCCGTCAGCGCGGGCGCCCCGTCATGCGCCCGCTGCTTCCACTCTTCCGGACAATAGGCGTCGAACAATTCGTAACTCAGCGACACCATGGGTTCGTACCCATAAACCGCGCAGCTTCGCGCAAACTCATCCATCCACACCCGGCACGGTGCGACCAGCGGATTGCCCGTCCGCGCCGCCAGCAGCCCGTCGTCCCCCGGCGCCAGCTGCATATAATGCGACATGCCGACATAAAGCGTCACCAGATCGCGAAACCCCAGCGCGTACATGTTCCGCAGGACGCGCGTCGGCGTCAGATTATATTCGTCGTCATATCCCGTCGCGATACGCAAATCATGCGGCGGCACGAACGCGTCGCCGATCGCAATGGTCGAGCCCGCCCCGTCCGTCTCGATCTCCTCGATCCAGACGGTCCCGCTTTCGGGGTTCGGCAGGAGCGCCGATGTCCCGTCGAACGACTGCGGCACCAGCGAAATGAACAGCCGGTCGATATCCCCCGCCCAGACCGGGTCCGCCTCCCCCGGCAGCAGATACCCGCCGTCCAGATCGTCGAAATCGATCTCGATCCGCGCATCGTGCGACGACCCGCTCGCATAGTTCCACAGCCGCACATACCAGGCGCGGCGCTCACCGTTCGCATCCCGCCCCTCGACGGTCATGACCGGCCCGTTCAGCTCGCCCAGCCCCTTGATCGCGCCCGACGCGCGCCAGCGGAAAGACAGCACCAGCCCGCGATAATCCGTTCGCGTTTCATAGGTCAGCAGCGGATGATCGTGCCGATCCTCGCTTTCCCAGATGATCCCCGCCAGATCGTCCGCCCGGTAAAACTCGACATCCACCCGCAGCTTTCCGGGTTCGGGCGCAATCGCCGACGCCATCATCGGCCGCGGAAAATTGACGGTCCAATAGGCCGCATCGAACCGCTTCAGCCAGTCCGTCCGCAGGCGATCCGCCGCCCGCGCAAGATAATGCGTCATAGACTTCCTCCTCCATTTGTGGGGGAGGGGGACCACAAGCGAAGCGAAGTGGTGGAGGGGGCCGTTCTGCGCACGTTCAAGCCCCCCTCTCCAACGCTCGGCTCACCGCCCGCGCCACCTGCCGCCCGCTCTTCGCGAGCAGCTCCGGCCGCGCCGCGACCCCGCCACTCACATTCACATTGACCGTAAC
>JBAUIQ010000282.1:0-3693 GCA_049683075.1 Pacificimonas sp. | reverse complement strand
ATTGAAAGCGCCGCTCGGTGTTTACGCTGTTCTTGGCAATAACGACTATGCCCGGCCGGTCCCCGCGCTTCGGGCCGCACTCTCAGACGCTGGCATCGGCCTGTTGCGGAACGAGACGATCAAAACCGGTGCGTTCAGCATTGCCGGGATCGACGACGAATGGACCGGTCGGGACGATATCGCGGCAACCTTCGCCGCCTTGCCTGCCGGAACGATCCCGCTCGTCCTCAGCCATGGCCCCGACGTGACGCCCGATCTTCCAGCTCAAGCGAAGCTCGTTTTCGCCGGCCATACCCATTGTGGCCAGATCGTATTTCCCGTGATCGGACCGCTCGTGAATATGTCAAGCCACGGCAACCGCTATCACTGCGGCCACATTGAGGAGGCGGGTCGCCACATTTTCGTGACGGCAGGGCTCGGCACCAGCATGCTGCCACTGCGCTTCGGCGCGGTCCCGGATATGTGGCTCGTGACGCTGCGTCCGGAAAGATGATCATCGCGAGCGTCACGTCTTCGCGAATTTATTGACCCCATCACCCGCCGCGCCGTAACGCTCGGCACATGGCCTCCAAACCCCGCACGCTGTTCGAAAAGGTCTGGGACGCGCATGTCGTCGACCGGCGCGAGGACGGCACCTGCCTCCTTTATATCGACCGCCACCTGATCCACGAAGTGACGACGCCGCAAGCGTTCGAGGGGCTGCGCCTTGCCGGGCGCGGCGTCCGGCGGCCCGACCTGACGCTCGCAGTGCCCGACCACAATGTCCCGACCGAAGGGCGCGGCCTCCCAATCGAAGACCCCGCCTCGGCGCAGCAGGTCGCGCTCCTCAAGGAAAACTGCGCGCAGTTCGGGATCGAACATATCGAGATGACCGCACGCGATCAGG
Organism: Pacificimonas sp.; assembly: GCA_049683075.1. GTDB lineage: Bacteria > Pseudomonadota > Alphaproteobacteria > Sphingomonadales > Sphingomonadaceae > Pacificimonas. The sequence continues at coordinate 2,807 of JBAUIQ010000282.1, read as the reverse complement.
GCATCGTCCACATCATCGGCCCGGAACAGGGCTTCACGCTCCCCGGCGTCACCATGGTCTGCGGCGACAGCCACACCGCGACACATGGCGCGTTCGGCGCGCTCGCCTTCGGGATCGGCACCAGCGAAGTCGAACATGTTCTCGCGACGCAGACGCTGCTCCTGCGCCAGCCGAAGACCATGGCGGTGACTGTCGAGGGCACGCTCGGCTTCGGTGTCACGCCCAAGGACGTTACGCTCGCTATCATCGGCAAGACCGGCGCGGGCGGCGGCACCGGCCATGTCATCGAATATCGCGGGCAGGTCTTCCGCGACATGTCGATGGAGGGCCGCATGACGGTCTGCAACATGGCGATCGAGGGCGGCGCGCGCGCCGGCATGATCGCGCCCGACGAGACGACCTACGCTTATGTGAAGGGCCGCGACCGGGCCCCGAAGGGCGACGACTGGGACCGGGCCGTCGCCTATTGGAAGACGTTGCCAACCGATGAGGGCGCGGCGTTCGACAAGGTGGTCACGCTCCACGCCGACGAGATCGCGCCGCAGGTGACATGGGGCACCAGCCCCGAGGACGTCCTGCCGGTCACGGACCGCGTCCCCGATCCCGACAGTTTTGCAGACGCGTCGAAGCGCGCCGCCGCCACCAAGTCTCTCGATTATCTCGGCCTGACGCCCGGCACCGCACTTACCGATATCCCCGTCGAGCATGTCTTCGTGGGCAGCTGCACCAATGCCCGCATCGAGGACATGCGCGCCGTCGCCGCCATCGCGAAGGGTCGTCACCGCGCCGACAGTGTGAAGCAGGTCATGATCGTCCCCGGCTCCGGCCGCGTAAAGGCCGAGGCGGAGGCCGAAGGGCTGGACGACATCTTCAGGGCCGCAGGCTTCGACTGGCGCGAGCCCGGCTGCTCGGCCTGCCTCGGTATGAACCCCGACAAGGTACCGCCCGGCGAACGCTGCGCCTCGACCTCCAATCGCAATTTCGTCGGCAGGCAGGGCCCGGGCGCGCGCACACACCTGATGTCCCCCGCCATGGCCGCCGCCGCCGCCGTCACAGGGCGGATTACAGACGTTAGGGAGCTTATGCGATGACTGGAACCTGCAGCTGCGGGACCGTGGGCGTGAAGGTCGCCGAGCCGCCCGCCTTCGTCAACGACTGCAACTGCTCGCTATGTCGAAAGGTTGGCGCGCTCTGGGGTTATTACGACGCAGCGGCAATCGAGGTCACCGGATCGACGAGCGGCTATTTTCGCACGGACAAGAATCCGGCACTAACCGAAGTCCATCACTGCCGGACATGCGGGACGACGACGCACTTCGTTTCGCATCATCCGGAGGCCCCCAGCATGCGCGGCGTCAACATGAACCTCTTCGCCCTCACAGACCTCAGTGGTGTCGAACGCCGCTATCCGGACGGGGCGGCCTGGGACGGTAAGTCGGAATATGCATTCCGCCGCGATCCGGAGCCGATGCCCTGACCGTGCGCGCTCTCGTTATCGCCACGCTGATCGCGCCCGCCCTCGCCTGTCTGACACTGTCGCCCATACTCGCGACCATGAAGCTCGGCCCGCTCGAGGGTGTTCCGATGGGCGCCGCCGTCCTGCCGATGGTCTTCGCGCTGCCCGGCGCGATCCTCCTCGCGGTCATCTTCATGCTTCTGGGCTTCACCAAGCTGACAAGGTCCCGGCGCTACCTCGCCCTCATCCTTGCCGCTCCGTTTCTCGGCGCGGCGATCCTCAGCGACTATGATCTCGTCGAGATGCTGCTCGGCGCGCTCTATGCGGGCCTTACCGCTGTCCTTTGGGTCGTCATCCACCGCTGGCTATCAGCGCGGGCGGCGAATAAACTCACAGCATGACCCCATTCACCACCCTCACCGGCGTCGCCGTCCCGTTCGGGCAGGAGAATGTCGACACCGATGTCATCATTCCGGCGAAATATCTGAAGGCCGTCACGCGAACGGGCCTCGCGGTCGGCGCCTTCGAATCGATCCGTGCGAACGATCCTGGCAATATCTTCGACAAACCCAGAAACGCGCGCGCCCCGATCCTGATCGCGGGCGACAATTTCGGCTGCGGGTCGAGCCGGGAGCACGCGCCCTGGGCGCTCGGCGACATGGGCTTCCGCACCGTCATCGCGCCGAGCTTCGCCGACATCTTCGCGGGCAATAGTTTCAAGAACGGGCTTCTTCTCGTCCAGCTGCCGCAGGACCAGATCGACCGCCTGATGGAGATCGCGAACACTGACGAGATCACCATCGACCTCGAAAACCAGGTCGTCACCACGCCCTACCAGGACCGCTTCACCTTCGAGATCGACCCCTTCCGCAAACACTGTCTGATAAACGGCCTCGACGAGATCAGCCTTACCGAAGCCATGACCCCCGCCATCGACACCTATGAGGCGCGGCAGCGAACCGACTATGCGTGGGTCGGCGGCGCGGCCCACCCATAGGGTGTATCGAGCCCTTTCGCGAAATGCACCTTTACCGCGCTTGGAAAACCTCGGCGGGCCGATAGTGATCGCTCCGGCACGAGGCCAATAATGCCAGTGTTTGCTATGAATGACCGCTTCCGACCCCAATTGCGGACGTTCGGCGAGCAGCGAGGCATCTCCAATAGCGGATCTTTAGGCGGCAGCTAAAGGTGGCCCTTCAATTGCTGCCGCGCTACATATGGCCATGCTCACACAGAACGTCGTCCGGGCTGCAAGGTTATTCGGTCTCACTGTTTCCGAGTTTGGCGCTTTCCTTCGTCGTCCAAACATTGAAGATCACATTGAGCTCTCGATCCGCGAGAAGGCTGGGAT
>JBAUIQ010000281.1:0-14133 GCA_049683075.1 Pacificimonas sp. | reverse complement strand
GCCCAATTTTCCCGAACTTCAGCGCGGACGCGGCGCCGTTGGCAATGAGCTGAGCCAGCGGTTCGAACGGATTTCTCGCGATGCCGATGGCGACTGGCTGGATGCAGAGTTGACGCAAGGCGACAGTGTCGCTTTTGACGACGCCCAACCGGTTGAAAAGGCAAGTGCCGGGCGTTCTCAATCCGAGACGTGTCGCCTTACTCCTACAACTCTGAGGACCGAAGTTACCGAAGAGCGGCCGAAGACCGCAATCACCCGCAACCAATCGCCGGACGTGCCGTTCGATCGGTCGATCAATGCCTATCGGGGCTGCGAACATGGCTGCGTCTATTGCTTTGCGCGACCGACGCACGCCTATCTGGGACTCTCGCCCGGGCAGGATTTCGAAAGCAAACTGACTGCGAAGCCGACCGTACCAGAACTCCTGCGCCGTGAACTGGCGAAGCCATCTTACGAATGCCGTCCCATCGCGCTGGGTACGAACACCGACCCCTACCAGCCGATCGAGAGCCGATACCGGATCACGCGCGGCATTCTCGAAGTGCTCGCCGAGACGCGCCATCCGGTCACCGTGACAACGAAGGCCGCGCGCGTTTGCGACGACATCGACATCCTTGCCGAGATGGCGAAGGACGGTCTCGCCGCCGTCATGATGTCGGTCACGAGCCTGACCCCGGAAATTGCGCGCACGATGGAGCCGCGAGCGTCGGCCCCAGCGAAACGCATTGACGCGATAAGGCGGTTAAGCGCCGCGGGCGTTCCCGTGCACGTGTCGGTCTCGCCGATCGTTCCCGCAATCAACGATCATGAAATCGAGGACATCCTGAAAGCCGCCGCCGAAGCTGGCGCGGTGGGCGCTTTTTCGATCGTCGTCCGCCTGCCGCATGAAGTGTCTCCGATCTTCCGCACTTGGCTCGACGCGCACTTTCCCGACCGCGCGGCGCGAGTCATGCACCACATCAAAGAGATGCGCGGCGGCAAAGACAACGAGGCGCGCTTTTTCGAACGTTACAAACCGAAGGGCGCTTACGCCGCCATGCTGAAGACACGGTTCGAGGCCGCCCGCGTCCGATACGGGCTCACGACGGCGCGCCTGCCGCTGCGGACGGACCTGTTCCGGAAACCCGGTGCCCAATTGGATCTGTTTTAGATGGTCGGCAGCACATGATCCTTGAACTGCTGGCGCAGCGTCAGCTTCTGGATCTTGCCGGTCGCCGTGTGCGGAATTTCCTCGACGAACACCACATCGTCCGGCGTCCACCATTTTGCAATGCGGCCCTCGAGGTGGCTCAGCACGTCGTTCTTGGTCGGCGACGAACCTGCTTTCGCGACACAAACGAGCAGCGGGCGTTCGTCCCATTTCGGGTGTGGCAGGCCGATGACGGCCGCCTCGGCAACGCCCGGCGCGGCGACGGCCTCGTTTTCCAGCTCGATGGAGGAAATCCATTCCCCGCCGGACTTGATGACGTCCTTGGCGCGGTCGGTGATTTGCATATAGCCGTGCTCGTCGATGGTTGCGACGTCGCCCGTGTCGAACCAGCCGTCCTCGTCCAGGATCACGCCGCCGTCGCCGCCATAATATTCGCCGACACACCAGGGGCCGCGCACAAGGAGGTGCCCGAACGCCTCGCCATCGCGGGCGAGCTGGTTGCCGTCGTCGTCGGTGATCTTAAGCTCGACACCGAAGACCGCCCGGCCCTGCTTCGTCTTTATGTCGAACTGCTCTTCTAGCGGCAGCTCGGCAGCCTCCGCCGACAGCGAGCCGAGCGTGCCGAGCGGCGACATCTCCGTCATGCCCCAGGCATGAATGACGTCGACGTCATATTTCATCTTGAATTCCTCGATCATCGAACGCGGCACGGCGCTGCCGCCGATGACGACGCGGTCGAGTTTGCCGAGGTCGCCTTTCGTCTCCTCAAGATGCTGCAACATCCCGAGCCAGACGGTCGGCACGGCGGCCGTAAAGGTCGCGCCCTCCTTCATCAAAAGCTTGTGCAATGTCGGCGCGTCGAAGTGCGGGCCGCCCATGACCATCTTCGCGCCGACGGCTGCGCAGCTGTACGGCAGACCCCAAGCATTGGCGTGATACATGGGCACGACCGGCAGGACGACGTCCTCCGATCCGATGCCCATCGCATCCTTGCCGAGGCCGCCGAGGGTGTGCAGCACATTGGAACGGTGCGTGTAGAGGACGCCCTTTGGATTGCCGGTCGTTCCGCTGGTATAGCAAAGACCCGCGGGTGTGTTTTCATCGACTTCGGCCCAGGCGAAACTGGCGTCACCCTCGCTAATGAGTTCTTCATAGCAGAGGAAGTTTTCGTCATCCGGCATGTGCGCGCGGTCCGTCATCAGGACGAAATGCTCGACACTGTCGAGGCGCGGGCGGATGGTCCTCACCATGTCGACGAAGCTGATGTCGAAGAATAGCACGCGGTCGGCGGCATGGTTCAGGATGTAGACGATCTGGTCCTCGAACAGGCGCGGGTTCACCGTGTGCGCGACGGCGCCCATGCCGCTGATACCGTACCAGCATTCGATGTGCCGATGCGTGTTCCAAGCGAGCGTCGCCGCGCGATCTCCAGGCTTCATGCCCAGCGACGTCAGCGCCGAAGCCACCTGTTTCGAGCGCTTGTGGATCTCGGCCCAGTTCGAGCGATGCTCGCCGCCTTCGCAGGTCAGCGAGACGATTTCCCGGCTGCCGTGATTCTCGGCGGCATGATCGATCAATTTCCAGACCAGCAGCGGCCAGTCCTGCATTCCGCCCAGCATATTCGCCTCCCTCAAAAGCTTTTCGCGAGCCTTAGCGGAGGGGCGTATTTCGTCAACGCGGGGAGCGCAGTTGACGTGCGTTTGACAGTCGAGAACAATTATGGAACAAGCTGGAACAAAGGGAGATCATCCAATGTTCCTGATCGCGTCCATATTTACCGTCCTGCTCTTGATCGCGGGATTCGGCGTCATCGCTCTCAGCTTCTGGCAAATGCGCTCCGAGATCGCCGCCGCCTTTACGCCTTCGGCGCTTCCGGCTCGGTCGGCTCCTCTACCGCAGGTTCGCGTACGAGCCGCGGACCGCCCGGAACCTCGTCGGCGTTTGCAGCCGGTGCCGGTGGCGCTTCCCCTCGCCGCTTGATCCGCCGCCATTTCCTGAGGCTGAAGGGGATGGTCGCGGCATAGGCGATCGAGATGAGCGACAACGTCATGAACGGCGCCGACAAAAGCGCGCCGAGCAGCAGCGCCACGCCGACGAGCGCGAACAAACGGGAGTGGCGCGGCAGTGACACGACCTTCCAGCTGTAGGTCGGGATGTTGGAGATCATCAGGAAGGCGGACACCGCCACCACAATCGCCGTGAAACCTGCGCCGATCGTGGGATAGTCGATGTTGGTGGGCTCCAGCCAATAGAACAGAAACATCGGCGACAGCGTCAGACCCGCACCCACCGGCGCGGGGACGCCCGTCAAGAATCCGTGCTTCTTATGCGGCACGTCATCGACATCGAGATTGGCATTGAACCTGGCAAGCCGAAGGGCGGCGCAAACGGCATGCGCCAGCGCGACGATCCAGCCAATTCCCGGGAGGTACTGCAACGTCCAGAAATAGACGATGAGCGCAGGCGCAACGCCGAAGGCTGCATTGTCGCTGAGAGAATCGAGCTCCGCCCCAAAGCGGGTCGAACCTTTCAACATGCGGGCAATGCGCCCGTCCGCCATATCGAGGACGCCGGCGAGGAAAATCGCCAACAGCGCCTTCTCGAACTCGTCGGCCATCGCGAAGCGTACGGCGGTCAAACCGCTGCACAGGGCCGCCACTGTGATCGCGTTCGGGATCAGTGCCCGAATAGGGAGGACCGATGACAGTCGCCTGTGTCCGTCGGGTCTCTCGACCTTCACCGCAACATCCCGCGGACTCGCTCCCCGCCCTTCTGCGCCAGCACGGTCTCACCCGCGACTGCCCGCTGACCGATGGCAACGTTCGGAACATACCCCTCCGGCAGGAACACATCGACACGACTGCCGAAGCGGATCAGGCCGACGCGCTCGCCCGCCTCAACGCCCTGCCCTTCACGCACGAACTTGACGATACGGCGCGCGACGAGACCGGCGATTTGGGTCATGCCGATCATGGTTCCATCGGCACGCTCGATCACGAAATACTGGCGCTCATTATCTTCGCTGGCTTTGTCCGTTTCGGCGTTCAAGAACTTGCCAGGGACGTAGACGATCCGGCTTATCTTGCCTGCGACGGGCGCGCGGTTCACATGCACGTCGAACACCGACATGAAGACGGAAACGCGCGTGTAGCGCTCACCTTCCAAAAGACCACTGGCCGCCAGCTGGCGGGGCGGCGCGACGGTAACGATGTGCGAAACCATGCCGTCTGCGGGCGACACGATCTTGTCGTCACCCTCCGGCGTGACCCGCTGCGGGTCGCGGAAGAAGGCGAAGACCCAGACCGTTATACCCGCCATCAGCCAGCCGAGGATTTCCCAGCCGAGCAACCAGAAGATCAGCGTGATCGCAGCGGCGATGACGACAAACTTAGTCCCCTCGGGGTGCATCTTCGGGAATTGATAGCTCGCCGCCTCCAGATCGTTCGAAGGGATTTCCGTAGCCGCTGCAGATGGCTGCGGCGGCGGCGCGTTCGAGGGCACCGTCGGCACTTCAGCGTCGGTGTCGACCGTCGTGGGGGTCACCACCTCCGGCTTAGGCTTAGGCTTCGGCTTGGCTGTCTTTTTCGCCGTCGTCGGCGTCGCTTCCGTTGTCGCTGGAGTGGGAGTGTCGGGTTTCGGGGGTGTCTTGTCATCGGCCATGCGTGGTTCCCTAGCAGCAGCGACCCCGAAGCGGCAATCGCCCCTCTTCAGGCAAAAGCGGCGTGGGCGGCGTTGATTCCCCGCCCGCCGTCCAATACAGCCGGGTGAAAATCCATACAGAAGCGCGTCACCCGCGACGAATAGGAGCTCCCTCTTTCATGGCCAAAATTAAGGTTCAGAACCCGATTGTCGAACTCGACGGCGATGAAATGACGCGAATCATCTGGGAATGGATCCGAGAGCGGCTGATCCTTCCTTATCTCGATGTCGATCTGAAATATTACGACCTGTCGATCGAGAAGCGTGATGAGACGGACGATAAAATCACGGTCGAGGCCGCCAACGCCATTCGCGAGCACGGTGTGGGTGTCAAATGCGCCACGATCACGCCAGACGAGCAGCGCGTCGAGGAGTTCGACCTGAAGAAAATGTGGAAGTCGCCGAACGGCACGATCCGCAACATCCTCGGCGGCGTCGTATTCCGCGAACCGATCGTCATTAAATCCGTTCCGCGCCTGGTTCCTGGTTGGACCGATCCCATCGTCATCGGCCGTCACGCCTTTGGCGATCAATACCGCGCCACGGACATGTACATTCCTGGGCCTGGTAAGCTGACGATGAAATTCGAAGGCGAGGATGGCAAAGAGTTCGAACATGAAATCTTCCAGTTCCCGTCGGCGGGCGTCGCCATGGGCATGTACAATCTGGACGAGTCTATTCGAGACTTCGCGCGCGCATGCCTCAACTATGGCCTGATGCGCGAGTGGCCGGTTTACCTCTCCACTAAAAACACCATCATGAAGACCTATGACGGGCGCTTCAAAGATCTGTTCCAGGAGATTTTCGACAAGGAATTCAAGGCGCAGTTCGAGAAAGCTGGCATCCATTACGAACACCGCCTGATCGACGACATGGTCGCGTCGGCGATGAAGTGGAATGGCAAGTTCGTCTGGGCTTGCAAGAATTACGACGGTGACGTGCAGTCGGATACGGTCGCGCAGGGCTTCGGTTCTCTCGGCCTGATGACGTCGGTACTGATGACACCTGACGGAAAAACCGTCGAAGCCGAGGCGGCACATGGCACGGTGACGCGGCATTACCGCATGCATCAGCAGGGCAAGGCCACATCGACGAACCCGATCGCGTCTATCTTCGCTTGGACCGGCGGCTTGAAGCATCGCGGGAAGATCGACGGTACGCCCGAGGTGACGGCTTTTGGCGAGACACTTGAACGCATCTGCGTCGAGACCGTCGAAGGCGGTGAGATGACAAAGGATCTCGCCATCCTGATCGGCCCAGACCAGGCCTGGCTGACGACGGAGCAGTTCTTCGAGGCTATTGTTCGAAATCTTGAAAAGGCGATGGCTTAAGGTCGCTCTCGCTCGCGCCCGTCAAACGAATCGGCTAGGTCGCTAGCATGGCGGCCGACAGTCTCGACACGGCGGGTTTCCGCGATGCGCTCGTAATCCTCGGCGCGGCTGGGCTCGTCATTCCAGCCTTCGCCCGCGCCAAGGTGAACCCGGTTATCGGCTTCATCCTGGTTGGATTGCTCCTTGGTCCGTCCGGGCTCGGCCAGCTCGAACCCTTTTTCGACCCGCTTCGATACGTCACCATATCCGACCGGGATGTGATCGAGCCGTTCGCAGAATTCGGGATCATCCTTCTCCTCTTCGGCATCGGCTTAGAACTTAGCCTGAAGCGACTGTGGAGCCTGCGGAAACTGGTTTTCCTCCTTGGGACCGCCGAAGTCATTGTGGGCGCCGGTATTATCGGCGGGATCCTATCGCTCTTCGGCTACGACATCACCGCGGCGATCGCACTCGGTCTAGCTCTCGCCCTGTCGTCGACCGCGCTGGTCCTGCCGATGACGGGTACACGCAGTCCGGTCGGTCGCGCCGCTTTCTCGATGCTCCTTTTCGAGGACGTCGCTCTCGTCCCCATCATCTTCGGGCTCGGCATTCTCAGCCCGGGCATGTCGGGCGACGCGCTCGGTGGTCTTACCAACGCACTCATCGTCGGCGGGACGACGATTGCCGTGATATGGGTCGTCGGGAAGATCGTCCTCCCGCGACTGTTCCATCAAGCTGCCCTGACCAAACGCACCGACCTGTTCCTCGCCGCAACGCTCGTCGTCGTCATGGCCGCCAGCCTCGCCACGAGCGTTGCGGGTATCGGCGCGATCATGGGCGCATTGATTGCCGGCCTCATCATCGCCGAAACCGAGTACCGCGCGCAGGTCGAAGTGCTGATGGAGCCGTTCAAAAATCTTGCGCTGGGCATCTTTCTCATCACGATCGGCATGTCGGTCAGCTTCGCGTTCGGGCCGATGGATTGGCTGTTCATTTTCCTCGCTGTCGTGACGATCATCGGGCTGAAGGCCATCGTTACCAGTAGCCTACTCCGTATTGGCGGTGCGCCGCGCGGCCTTGCGGCCAATGCAGGTCTTTTGATGGCATCGCCCTCGGAAACCACACTCATCGTCCTGTCGGCGGCGGCATCGGCACAGATCATCGATGCCGACACGGCCGCCTTCTGGCAGATCGTCACGGCAATCGGGCTGACGGCGACGCCTCTTCTGGCGCGCATCGGACGGGACACGGAACGCTCTCTTGATCAGAATATGAAGGCCCCGCCGCCGGAGCTTCAATCCGATACCGACGAGCCGCGAACAATCGTCGCTGGCTATGGTCGGGTTGGCGCACTCGTCGTCGAAATGCTGAAGAAACACGACCGGCCCGTCATCGTCGTCGACGCGGATGTGGAGGCCGTGACCAGAGCCCGTGCGGACGGCATCGAGACGGTGTACGGCGATTTGCACCGCCACGAAATTTTAGAAATGATGGGCCTCGAAAACGCCAGTGCGCTTGTGTTGACGATGGACGATCCGGTGCAAGTGGCGAAGACCACCAAGGAAGTCAGAGCCGAGTATCCTGAGCTCTGCATCGTTGTCCGCGCCCGTGATTCTCACGACGCCGCGCGGCTTTACAAGGCGGGCGCAACAGATGCCGTTCCCGAGACGCTTGAGAGTTCGCTGCAACTGGCCGAGGCCGTCCTCGTCGACATCGGCGAGCCGATGGGGCCGGTGATCGCAAGCATCCACGAAATGCGCGATATTCGCCGCGAGCAGATAAAGGCGGCTGTTCCGGGCCTTGAGAAGGCACCTCTAAGAGCCGCCTCCAGGATCGGCGTCGTAGACGAGGGCGCGCCGAACTAGACAGTAGGCGTCAGATCTGGCGTTCGACGGCCATCTTCTTGATCTCCGCAATGGCCTTCGCCGGGTTCAAACCCTTCGGGCAGACATTCGCGCAGTTCATGATTGTGTGGCAGCGATAGAGGCGGAACGGGTCCTCGAGCTGGTCGAGCCTCTCCCCCGTCATCTCGTCGCGGCTGTCGGCGAGCCAGCGATAGGCCTGCAACAGGATGGCCGGCCCGAGGAACTTGTCCTGGTTCCACCAATAGGACGGGCAGGCCGTGGAGCAGCAGGCGCAGAGAATGCACTCGTAGAGTCCATCGAGTTCCTCGCGCTGTTCTTGCGACTGAACCCGCTCTTTCCCGGCGGGCGCAGGCGTTTTCGTCTTCAACCAAGGCTCGATCGACGCATATTGCGCGTAGAAATGCGAGAAGTCCGGGACGAGATCCTTCACAACTTCCATATGCGGCAGCGGCGTAATCCGGATCTCGCCCTTCAGATCCTCGATCGGCTGCGTGCAGGCGAGCGTATTTGTGCCCTCGATATTCATCGAGCAGGACCCGCAAATGCCCTCGCGACACGAGCGACGGAACGTCAGCGTCGGGTCGATCTCGTTCTTGATCTTGATGAGGGCGTCGAGCACCATCGGGCCACAGGTCGCCATATCGACTTCGTAGTGATCGTAGCGCGGGTTCTCGTCGTCGTCCGGCGACCAACGGTAGATTTTGAAGCTCCGCAGCGCCCCCTCGGCGCCATCGGCCTTGTAGGTGCGCGACTTGCCATTAATCTTGCTGTGCGCGTCGAGTGCGAATTCCGCCATGCGATCCTCGTAAAACTGTATCTGTCGAAGGTCGTTAGCCCGCCCAGTGCGTCAGGTCACGTGCCCTTTTGCCGCGTCGCGCTTTAGGTGACGCCGGAGGGCGAGGGCATAGAGAGCGGAGGACGCGATCGCAGCTGCGACGAGAGCACCCGCAATTCCCATCGCCCCCGCCATTTGGCCCAGGCCGACCATTGCCGCGACCGCGACGACCGTGACCACGATGTTGACCCGTAACGCGGCCATCTCGCCGCCACTCGCGAACAACGCCGGTTCCAGGGGAACAGCAGCCAAGTTGAATGCTGACGCCATCGCAACCAGAACCAGAAGACCATAAGCGGCACCAAATTCCGGCCCGGCGAGACCGACGAGCGCGAACTCGCCGAACAGCACGACCGTCAGCAACACCACCGTTCCCGCCACCAGCCCGATGCGAAGTGACGAGCGGATCAGCGTACCAAATGCCTTTTCCGACGCGGAATAAGTCCGGGATCGCATCATTTCGGGCAGCAGTGATTGGACAGCGAGGGCCCCGACCTTCGTTAGCGCGTGCCCAAGCTGTAGCGCGATTTGAAAGCCACCTGCGGCGGCCGGACCGACAAAGACGCCCGTCAGCAGCACGGGAATCCGACGCGCGGCGAGGCCCATGGTCTGGGTGAGGTTCGTGATGATCGTGAAACGCCCCAAACCCTTGCTGTCGGCGAGCGTTTGCCGCGGCGCGAAGGTACTGGCACGCCAGTCGAATCCCTTCGCCGCGTAAAGGGCAAAGCTCCAGGCGGCGATCGCTGCTGTGACTTCCGCCACGGCCCAGGCAATAACGAAATTCGTGATCGTCGGGGCGGTCTGCCAGACAAAAACCGCGAAGATCAACCGGGCCAATGTCAGCGCGCCCTCGACGTTGGCGGCAAGGCCGAAGCGGTCGGTCAAGCGCAGAATTCCGGTCGGCGTCGAGCGGACGCTGATCAAGCTGGCCGCGGCGAAGAGGAGCGCATGCCGGATCAGTTCGTCCGTCCAACCGAATACAGGGGCGAGCAGAAAGACGGCGCCAACAGCCAAACCGCTTCCCAGGATTGCCCCTAAAATGTCGAGGCCAATGCAATATTTCAAAAGAGAGATCAGCGCGCTCTCGCGTCCCGCGCGCAGTCGGTCCATGCCGTAGCGGACAACGATCTGCCACGTCTGGAATCCGACGAGGACGGTCACCGTCTGCGCCGTCCCAATGATGAGAGAGAATTGCCCGAAATCTTCCTTCCCGAGCGTTCGGGTGAGGATCGCGAGATAGACAAGGCTGAAAATCGCGGCGGCGCCTCGCCCGCCAAGTAACCATGCAAAATTCTTCCCGAGCGCCGCAAGGCTGCTGCCCCGCTGATGTCGGTCTTCGCTCGCTGCGCCCATGCGGCCCCCTACCCGCTCCCGGACAAGCTTGGCCATGGTAAGCCGGTCGTGTAGCGCGAACCGCGAACTATATTCAGAGGAAATTTATGACCGACCGGCTGAGTTTTACCGGCACGAATGATACGAAAATGTGGGGGCTAGATGTCGAGACACGCGCCCGGCGGATCGCCGCTAAGGCCGCAGCGGCGGGCGATGCTCTGCCGCCCGACAGCAATATTGAGGTCGACCGCCGGTTCGCTTTCGATCCCCTCTGGTACGGCTTCGTCAGGGAACGGCCAGGTGCCGTCCTGACACTCGGCGGAGAGACCGTTCTGGCCCATCGAGGCGCGGCGGAGACGCGATACGCCGTCGAAGACGGGTTGACGATCTACAATCACGAGCTTCGGAAGCGCGAAAAACCGTTCGTGGATCGACTAGTACCGGAGACGGTAAGGAGTCTCGAAAAAGCAAGCTATTATGCCGCCTATAAGGGCGTCACCGACGTCCTGACGAAGTATCTTTGGCCGCAATTGGCGCTCGTCCTTACGCGCCAGGCAGCTCGGCTCGGCATGACGCCGAACATGATCACGCTGATCGGCGCGATCCTCTGCGTCGCAACGTTCTTCCTGTGGTGGGAGGGCTGGTACTGGACGGGCATGGCAACCGCGTTCGTTTTCATGGTGCTTGACACCGTCGACGGTAAGCTGGCGCGGTGCACCATCACATCGAGCTGGTGGGGCAATATTTTCGATCATGGGATTGATCTCGTCCATCCCCCCTTCTGGTGGTGGGCATGGGGTGCGGGGCTTGCCACAGCAGGCGTGGCAATGAGCGAACCGATGTTCTACGGCCTGATCGTGGCCTTAGTCATTGGCTATGTTCTTCAGCGGCTTATCGAGGGTTACTTCATACACCGCGTCGGGATGCATATACATGTGTGGGAACGGGTCGACACACGGTTTCGTCTGATCACCGCGCGACGGAACCCGAACATGGTGATCCTGCTCGTCAGCCTGCTTCTTGCACGTCCCGACCTCGGTCTCTGGGGCATCACGATCTGGACCGGTGTATCGCTTCTCTTTCACTTCGTTCGGATGTGCCAAGCGATTGCACTTCGCGGTCGCGGCATCGAGCTAACGAGTTGGCTCGTAGGTGAAGATCAGGAGCAACCGACATGAACGCGACGATTGAAAAGTTCGGATATCCTGACACGTTAATCAGGGCCTATGATCACTGGGTGGTTTTGCTACGTCCGGCGCAACCGACGCTCGGCGCTCTGGTTCTGGCGGCGAAGAGCGAGGCGACGGCGTTCGCCGCCCTTCCCGCCGATGCCTTTGCCGAGCAGGCCAAGGTGATCTACGATATCGAGACGGCTCTGTCTGAGGTCGTTAATTACGAAAAGATCAATTACCTAATGCTCATGATGGTCGATCCTTATGTGCACTATCATGTAATTCCTCGATATGAAGGTGCACGATCACACGGTGAGTTGACGATCCGGGATGCAGGCTGGCCGAAGCTTCCCGACCTGGGCGCCTCGACGACGCCAATGGTGGGGCAGCGGGAACGCCTGATCTCTGCTTTGCAGGCTGTCTGGCCGACCTAGGACCAGTTCGCCGTTAGCTCGCGCCCAGCATCCACGTCTCGCAGGAAGTCGACCTCGCCCCACTCCTCGCCCTCGATCGATGTCGTCAGGACGGGATTGTCATCATCACGTGCTAGATAATGGATGGCGCGAAGATACCAGCTTCTCAGCCCCTCTTCACGGGACATCATGTCCTCGACCTGGCGTCGGAACGCGGCACGCCCTTTATCCTGAAAGCGCAAGAGGCCAATCGACTCGGCGTGGCTGCGCTCCACTGGCAGGCGCTTGCCGATGTCCAGCAACCGCTCTCCATCGAGTTCGACGCGCATATCGTCACTGTCATAGCCAGGCTTCTTATCAATCGTCACACGGATCGCCGCGGTCGGCGCGGCCAGCGCCTTCGAAACCAGCGTCGACGATACGAGCGTGTCGCCGTTCAGGATCAGGAAGTCGCGGTCCATGGCATGCCGGGCCAACCATACCGATCCAAGATTATCGGCGACATTGTAGAACGGGTTGAAGATCGTGCTGATAGCATTGCGCCCGTCCTCGCCGAGCGTTCGCAGCTCCTCGTCGATCATCGACGCGTTAAAACCGGTCACGACATGAATGTCCTTAATTCCGGCCGACAGCAAATTGTCGATCTGCCAACGGAGCAATGTGCGCCCGTTGAAATCGATCAGGCATTTCGGTCGATCGGCTGTCAGAGGAAGCAGGCGCGAGCCCTGCCCTGCGGCGAGAATGATGGCGCGTTTCGTCATGACGACCTTCTACGCGAGGCGAGAATCGCTTCCACCTGTTTCCGGTCCTCTTCCTTGTCGACATCGATGGCGGCCTCGACATCGTTCAGTCGGACGGCAGCGACCGTCGCACCGAGACGTTTACCGGCAATTTCGAGTGCCCGGTCGAACGTGTAGACGCGGAAGAGCGTCCCTAGCGCGAGCCGAGGTCCGAAAGCCGAAAGTATTGCGCGGCCTTTTTTCCGGTCCTGTTCAACTTCACGCCATTTGCGCACGACGGCGAGCGCCTTCGGTCGTGCAAGATAGAAGAGGTTTGCGCCCGTCACTGCATCGTCCCGAAACGTCAGCCATGTTCGCTTGGCGCGAGGATATTGGGCGGCAAAGCGGTCCCGCGTCACGACGCCGACGACGACATCGGCTCCCGTTTTCGCCGCAGCATGGATAAATTCCGTGACGAGCTCAGCTTGCAGGAGGGGGTGGTCAGCCGTCGTCACGAGCAGTGGGTAGGCGCTCTCTTCTGCTGACGTCAGCACGGAGGCGCTCGGTGACGATTGGCCGGCATGGAAAGAAAGGTCGGTTCTTTCGCCGAGAGCGGCCCTGATCGATCCAGTGTCCTGCGCGACGACGGTCGTGTCTTCGATGGCCGCACAGGCGGACAGGGCATCGACGACGTGCGCAATCATTGGTCGCCCTGCGATTTCGATAAGCGGCTTGGGTGTCGGGCCGGTCGAAAGTCCGGTTTCGGATGATGCAGGTCGCGATCCGGCGAGAATGAGGGCGCTGACGTGGGTCATTCGCGGCACTTGTTCGAAGCGGCACGCAACCGCAACCGGAGTTACCGTTCAGCGTTTCCTGCCCCGGATCGACTACCTCGCGTGCGGTAGCTCGACGACGAAGGTGGCCCCGCCAAGTTCGGATTCGCTGACGTAAAGCGCGCCGCCGTTCGCCTCCGCCAGGCGTCGCGAAATTGAGAGGCCTAACCCTTGTCCAGGCGCGGTTTCCCCGAGCCGGTGGTGTCGCTTAAAGACGTCTTCACGTTCAGCTTCGGGAATTCCCGGCCCCTCATCGGAGATCGTAATCCGTATGAGATCTTCGGAATGAACCCTAATGACGACGCGGCAATCCGGAGCGAATTTTTTCGCATTTGCGAGAATGTTCACGAAAATCTGTCTGATCTCGCCCACATTTGCCGCGACGCGCAGTTCATCGCCGGCCCGATCAAACTCCACAAACGCCGCCTCACCGAGATCGACGACTGACAGCGCGTCTTGAATGACTTCGGTCAAATCGACCTTGTGTTCGCGGACATCCGGACGGGTCGCGTCCCGATACCCGTCGCCGACGAGGGCAATCAGATGGTCAAGTGCGCTGTCCAGATTCGACACATATGAAGAGAGTCGGTCATCATTTGCGAGCTGCGCCGTCGCGCTTAACGATTTCAGGCGACACGCAAGCGATTCCGCGGCGACCTTCAAACGAGGATGGAAACCGTCAGTCCACGGTTTTGGCGGCGCAAATCGTCGAACGCGAACCTGCGCGCCCGGCATAATTGGCATCAAGCCGTAAATCGGTTGAATGTCTTGCAGCACCACGCCCTCTTTGTTCCGGATCCGTAAC
>JBAUIQ010000280.1:0-6534 GCA_049683075.1 Pacificimonas sp. | reverse complement strand
ATCGCCGAACTTGCGCGGCTTCTTGGCGAGGGAGAAGCGGCATGAATCCGAGCGTACAGGATCGCCTCGATAGCTGCGTGCGGGCGTTGGAACATGTCATACTCCCCGCGCTGCCCGAAAGTGCCAGCCTTGCCCGCGAGCAGGTCATGCTCGTCATGGGACAGATCGGGATCATCCGCGCGCAGCTCGATGCGACGCCTGCGTTCGAGGCCGAAGAAGCGTCGGATCTCGCCGCAATGGCCGACGCACTTGTGCGATCCGTGCCGCAGCAAGCCGACCCGCTCCGAAATGTGTTGACTGAGGTTGAGGGCCAAATTCCGCGGGAAAGAACAGCGGCGATCCAGACGGCGATCGACCAATTTCTCGTCGACATGGAAAGGTCGGGGGGCGTCTCGCCCGCAGTGAAGGCGGTCGTTTGCGACCACGGCTTGAAACGGGCGGAAAAGGATCGCGCCTGGTTCGCCGCGATGGGCTTCGACGCGGCGCTCGCGGAATGAACGCCGACGCGGTTCTCGACCGCTTGCGCGCGGCGGATATCCAGCCGCCGACGGCGCGCGGCCGTGCGACACGCGAAAAGCTGATGTCGGCTGCTGAACGGTGCTTCGCCGACCGAGGTTTCGACGGCACCGCGGTCTCCGCCATCGCGTCAGAAGCCGGCATCAGCCACGGCAACTTCTATCGCCATTTCGACGACAAGGGCGATATCCTGATCGCGGTCATCGCCAGGCTTTACGGCGATCTGAGAGCGAGCGGCGCGGAACGCGGCATTATCAGCGCGCCGACCTTCGCGGCTCTCAAACAACGGCAGATTGCCTTCTTCACCGGCTATGCGGCGCGTCGGCATCTGTTCCGCGTCACGCGAGAGGCCGCGGCGCGCCCTGATGCGGAAACCTTTCGCGCGATGTGGCTGAGCATCCGCGGTATTTTCGTCGATCGCAGCGCAGCGTGGATCAAACGCTGCCAGACCGCGGGCCATGTCGATGCCGGACTGGATGCCGAAGCGGTGGCAACCGCGCTTGGAGCGATGACTGAGCAACTCGCCTACGTAGAGCTCGGGCTTCCAAAGGCCGACCCGACGCCTGCCGTGCTTGAGGAACTCGGCCGCACAAGCGCGCTGATATGGCACCGAACTCTGTCGGAGCCAGCAGCATGAAGCAGTTGATCCTCGTGCGTCACGGCGAACCTGACGTCGTCGGCACGGAGGGTCGTCGCGATCCGCCGCTGAGTGCGAAGGGGCATCGACAGGCCGGCTTCGTCGGTGAACGCTTGAAGGCTGAGGCGATCGACCGCATCGTTTCGAGCCCACTCACGCGCGCTTTCCAGACGGCGGAACCACTCGCCGCGGCGAAGGCAATGCAGATCGTCGAAGACCCGGGCGTGGCCGAGGTCGATCAGGACGGCGCGGACTATGTGTCCGTCGAGGCGTTGCGGCGGGAAGGTGGTGCCAGATGGCAGGCTTTTCTCGACGACCCCGTGGCCGCGCTCGGCGGTGATCGGGCCGGCTTTGTGGAGGGGGTTCGCACGGCGCTCGGCCAGCTCCTTGCTGGCCCGGGGCAGCGGATTGCAATTTTCACGCACGGCCTTCCCATCAACGTCGCGCTGACGGTGGCGCTCGGCCACGATGACCTGATCCGTTTCGCCCCGCGACATACATCCGTGACCCGCATGGCGGGATCAAGCCTCGACGACCTCAAATTGCTCAGTTTCAACGAGGCGACGCACCTTCCGGCGGGGGGAGGATGAGTTGGCCCGGCGCCATCGACGCCAGCCGCACGGCGCTCGTCCTCGGCGACAGGAGGATGAGCTATGGCGAGCTGTCGGAACGCGCGGAGACACTGGCAGGTCGCCTGTCTGCGGAGGGCGTTCGCGACGGCGACGTCGTGGCCATCATGCTCGGCAACACGCCCGACTTCTTCGTGGCGGCGTGGGCGGCGCAAATGTCCGGTCTCTATTTCGTGCCGATCTCGGAGAAGCTGACGGTTAAGGAACGAGCCTATATCTTCGAGGACAGCGGCACGAAGCTCGTCCTGACAGCGGCAGACATCGACGAACCCCGACTGCGGCCGTCCGAATGGACGGGCGCATCCAATTCGTTCGCACGTGTCGAGGGCAGTGATATGCTCTACACGTCCGGCACGACCGGTCGTCCGAAGGGCGTTAAACGACCGTTGTCGGGCGCGGAATTGGGGAGCGATCCGAGGCGTATCGACCGCGCCCGCGAGCTCTTCGGAATGAACGAAGATACCGTCTTCCTGAGCCCTGCGCCTCTCTATCACGCGGCGCCGTTACGTTATGCGATGACTGTCCAGCGGCTCGGCGGCACCGTCGTCGCCATGCCGAAATTCGATGCCTCAGAAGCCTTGCGACTTTTGGCGGCAGAGGCCGTGACGCACAGCCAGTGGGTGCCGACGATGTTCTCCCGCCTGCTCGCGCTGCCGAACGCTGAGGTCAGGAACGTCCCGCCCACCCATCGCTGCGCCATCCACGCGGGCGCGCCCTGTCCGGAGGCAGTCAAGCGACGCATGATCGATTGGTGGGGGCCGATCCTGCACGAATATTACAGCGGCACCGAAGCGGTCGGCTTCACGCACATTACGAGCGAGCAGTGGCTCGCCCGTCCCAATAGCGTCGGCCAGGCCTATGGATCGACGATTCACATTTTGGATGAGAACGGCGACGAACTCCCTGCAGGCGAGACGGGCCGCGTTTTCTTCGAAGGAAGGGCGGGCCTCGCCTATCACAACGCACCGAAGAAGACGGCGAGCGCCATGACGGCCGAAGGCTGGGCCACGATGGGCGACATTGGTCACGTCGATGCGGACGGCTTTCTCTACCTGACCGACCGGGCCGCCTTCACGATCATCTCGGGCGGCGTGAATATCTACCCGGCAGAAATCGAAAACGCGTTGATGGCGTATCCGGACGTCGTCGACTGCGCGGTCTTCGGTGTGCCGGATCCCGATTTTGGCGAGGCAGTCCAGGCAGTCGTAGAAATGCGAGAGGGGCATCCAGGCGGCCCGGCGACCGCTCTGCAGCTCGCCGACCATTTACGAGCCGAAATCGCCGCGACGAAAATGCCTCGCAAGATCGCCTTCGTGGAACGCCTGCCGCGTCTCGATAGCGGCAAGGTCAGGAAGGCTGACCTGAAGACCGCATATAGCGATCCAGAAACGCGAGGTTTCGCCACGCGGCGTGACGGGAAGATCGCGGCATGACAGTCCGTCATCTCGTCTCGAACTGCCTGGTCGATGGCAGCGGCGAGACGTGCCGCATGATGTCGCCGGTCGATGATTGCGTCATTGCAAAGGGCCGGTTCGCAGGTGGGAAAGAGGCCGACATGGTTGCCGCCACCGCTGACCGTGCCGCGCTTGCCATGAGCGATTTGCCCATCGCCGCGCGAGCCGCGATCCTGAGAGATTTGGCGGCGCGCCTTGAGGCTGGTGCCGACGCAATTGCGGCGGCGATCACAATGGAAAATGGTTGTCCTTCCGATCAGGCTCGGGCGCTGCAGGTCGGGAGTGCCGTCGGCTTGCTCCGCGCCTATGCGGACCTCGTCGACATCCATTCCTTCGAGGAAACGCGCGCAGGGTTTCGCGGCGGGTCGACAACCATTCTTCGTCACCCGGTTGGTCCGGTGCTCGGGATCGTGCCGTGGAATGTGCCAATCTTCCTCGCTTGTATGAAACTCGCGCCGACGATCGCCGCAGGTTGTCCGATCGTCTTGAAGCCCTCGCCCGAAAGCGCGCGGAGCATGTCGATCTTCGCCACGCAGCTCGGGGCGCTCGACATGCCGGACGGCGCTATCCAATCCCTGATCGGCGGGGCGGATTTGGGACGCGCGCTCGTTGGCGACGCGCGATTCCAGAAGGTCAGCTTCACCGGCTCGACCGCGGCGGGTCGTCAGGTCGGGGCGGCGGCGGCGGAGCGAATGGCCCGGATCACTCTAGAACTCGGCGGGAAGTCGGCGGCGATCCTGCTCGACGATGTCGACCTCTCCGCTGTGCGCGACCAGCTTTTTCTCGCGATGCTGCAGAACAATGGCCAAGTCTGCGGCGCGCAATCGCGGCTGCTTATTCCAGCAACACGGGCAAGCGAGATCGAAGATTTCCTTGCCGAGATGTGGTCCGCTCTCAACGTCGGCAATCCGCGAGAGGCGGGGACCGATATAGGGCCGGTGGTTTCAAAGGCTGCCGCGACGCGCATCCGCGATGCCATTGCCGCCGACCTCTCTGCCGGCGGGTCGCTCCTATCGAGTCCCGATTATCCGGCGGATGGGGCGTTCGTTCCGCCAAGCTTGATCCGTCCGTCGTCCGCCAACGCCGACATTTTAGAAAGCGAACTCTTCGGCCCGGTCGTGACTGTTCAGCGGTACGACAGCGAGGATGACGCCGTCCGGATGGCAAACGCGCACCGCTACGGCCTTTCCGGCTCGGTCTGGTCCGGTGACACCGAAAGAGCGTCCAGGCTCGCACGTCGATTGAAGACCGGCACGGTCGGGATCAACACAAAGAACATCTTGGATTTCGGCAGCCCGTTCGGCGGCTGGCGATCGAGCGGAATTGGCCGCGAACTCGGTCCGGAGGGGATCGATGCCTACACGGAAACGACGACGCTGCTGATGCCGTCGGCCGAATGACGAATTCATCTTTGGGGAGTAAGAATGATGACCAACGCAGTTAAGAAGAGCCTGCTTCTGTCCGGTGCCGCCTTGTTGGCATCGTCGGCGGCTGCGCAGTCGGGTGACCCGACCGTGACAGAAATCGCGGACACGGGCGGGATCGACATGATTGTCGTCACCGCCACGAAGCGGTCGCAGAATCTGCAGGACGTTCCGCTGTCGATCTCCGCCATCGGGGGCGATGAACTGACCGCGCGCGGCATCAACGAGACGTCCGATCTGATGGGCCGTCTGCCGAACCTGCAAGTGACGTCCGCCTACTCGACGACGCAGCCCAACTTCTCACTCCGCGGAATCGGTGTCGCGAACGAGTTTTCCGCCTCCACTGCCTCCCCGATCGGCGTTTATGTCGACGAGGTCTATCAGAGCTTCCGCGCCAGCCATGGTCAGCAACTGTTCGATCTTGAGCGGATCGAAGTCCTGCGCGGCCCGCAGGGAACTCTGTTCGGACGCAACACGACGGGCGGCGCGATCAACTTCATCACGCGCGGCCCGGAACTCGGCGATCCGAACGGATACGTCACGGCTGGCTACGGCAATTATGACCGGGTCAGCATCGAGGGCGCCGCCGAGGCGACGATCGTCGACGACAAGCTCGGCCTTCGTGTCGCCGGCACCTACGTCAAAGCCGACGGCTATACGTTCAATCCGACGCTGAATCAGGATTTCGCGGAGACGGACTCCTATGCAGGTCGTGTCACCCTTCGCGCTCGCCCCAGCGACACGTTCGACATGTCGCTGAAGCTCTATTTCGCTGAGTCCAACCCCCGGCAGGACCTTCCCTATGGCATTGGTTATCTTGAGGGACGGACTGACGCCGCAGGCTACTCGCGCTTCGCACCGCGTCCGGAGCTTGGCGGCCGCTTGCTCGAAGAGGATGAGGTGCAGGCCGACACCGCCGGCGACTATCGGACGGACACCTATGGTGGCTCGCTGACGATCAACGCCAACATCTCCGACACGCTGACCCTCACCAGCATCACGGGCTATGATGAGAGCAGCTACCAACTCTCGCCATTCGACTGCGATGGATCGCCCAACGACGTCTGCGCCATCCGCTATTTTTCGGAGAGCACGAACCTCAATCAGGACCTGAGATTGAGTTATGACAACGGCGACAATTTCCGCTTCATCGTCGGTGGTTATTACGGCGTCGACAAGATCGACACCGTTAACGAGCCGGACTTTTTCGGCTTCCTTCGGCCGCTGCTTCAGGGTGCGGGCGTGCCAGATGAGTTCAACAACATTCCGATCGCCGTCGGCAACTCGCTCAGCGTCATTCCCGCCTTCGCCGTCGACCCGACGTTGACGCCGACGGATCCGGGCTTTTGCGCGCCGGTCAACATCAACCCCGCCGGCTTCTTCGACGGCCGCTCGCTGATCGCCTTCAATGCCGACGTCGCTGCAACCAACAGCGCGGGCGGCACCACCTTCCAGGCGGCCTGCGCCGCCGCTGGCGCACCGCCCTTCGGCCCCATCTTGGCGAGGCAGCAATTCACCATCGAGCGTCCCTCTGCCGCAATCTATGGCGAAGGCACGCTCGACCTCAACGACGCGCTCTCCGTGACGGTCGGCCTCCGCTACACGTTCGACGACGTGCAGTATAAAAATGGTCAAGCGCTGCTTTTCGACCTGGGCGGCGAAAATGCTTTCGCCAGCCTCGTTCCCTACGAGTTTCCGCTGACCGGTGCCGCGGGTGTCGTGAACCAAAGCGAAGACACCGAGGAGCTGACCGGCCGTGTCATCGTCGATTATCAGGCGGCCGACGATGTCCTCGTTTACGCCAGCTACTCGCGCGGCTATCGCGCGGGCACCTATCACGGTCTCGCATATCAGGACATCAGCCAGGTCTATTT
>JBAUIQ010000279.1:0-7518 GCA_049683075.1 Pacificimonas sp. | reverse complement strand
CTTGAAAGCTATGTCGAGGTATTTGAGGACGAGGGCGCGTTGGACCGGTTCGAGGCATTCGCGTCGCTGAACGGCCCGAAATTCTATGGGCTGCCGGTAAATGACGAGCGGGTCCGGCTGACCAGGGTGGACAGCGAGATAGAAAGCCTGCCGGACCCGGATGATCCGCTGACCTTCGCAATGGCGGACAAATGGCGCTGGCGGTTCGATGGTGTGGTGAGTTGAATAACCTTGCTGTCATTCCTGCGCAGGCAGGAATCCATCACTATGCGGTTTCACCAAATGGAGAGGTTCAGAAATGACTCCCAGCCTTCGCTGGGATGACAAAACTCGATGGTGAACGAGCTAACTGAAACTCGGCTTTCGCTTCTCGAGAATGGCCGCGACGGCCTCCTGATGATCGGCCGTCTTTTGCAGCACACCCTGAACGAGACGTGCCTCTTCCAGATTATCGGACAGGGAGGCGTCCCGCGCCGTCACCATCAGGCGCTTGGCCTTCCTGAGTGTCACCGGCGGCTGAGCGGCTACCATGGCTGCCACCTCGCCCGCACGGTCCAACAAAATATCGTCCGGAACGATCTCCGTCACCAGACCCCATTCGAGCGCCCGCGCCGCATCGATCGCTTCCGACGTCAGCAGCATATGTATCGCGCGCGGGTAGCCGATGGTGCGTGGCAACAGCCAGGCGCCGCCATCGCCGGGAATGAGGCCGACCCGCACGAAGCTTTCGGCAAAGGTTGCGCGCTCGCCCGCGATACGGATGTCGCACATGGTCGCAAGATCGAGGCCTGCGCCGATGGCATGGCCATTGACCGCCGCAACGACAGGCACGCTCAATTCCGCGAAGGCGAGCGGGATGCGCTGGATGCCCGTCCGGTACCATTCGGAGATTTCGAGCGCGTCTTTCTCTTCGCTGAGAGCCTTGATCTCGTTGAGATTGCCGCCCGCAGAGAAACTGCGCCCTTCGCCAGTCAAAAGAACACAGCTGATGCCGACGTCGCCGTCCGCCCGCCGGACGGCCTCGATCAGCGCGGGGACGACATCGTCGGACAGCGCATTGCGCGTTTCCGGACAATTGAGTGTCACCCGCGCGATCCGGCCCTCGACCTCGTAACGGACGGCGTCGGACACGGACGTCAGTCCTCGATGCGCTCGATAATGACCGCCGGGGCCATGCCGCCCGCCGCGCACATCGTGACGAGGCCACGCTTCAAGCCTTGGCGCTCCAACTCGTCGACCATCGTACCGACAAGGATGGAGCCGGTCGCGCCGATGGGATGACCGAGCGCGATGGCGCCGCCGTTCACATTGACCTTGTCGCGCGGCAGGTCGAGGTCGCGAATGAATTTCTCGGCCACCACGGCGAAGGCCTCGTTGATTTCCCAAAGATCGATATCGTCCTTCGTGAGACCCGCCTTTTTCAGCACCTTCTTCGCCGCCGGAACCGGCGCATTCAGCATCAGGGTCGGATCATCACCCATATTCGCCGTCGCGACAATCCGCGCGCGCGGTTTCAGGCCCTTTTCCTTCACATAGCTTTCGGAGGCGATCAGCACCGCGGCCGCGCCGTCGACGACGCCCGAGGAGTTGCCCGCATGATGGAAATGCTCGATCTTGAGATCGGGATATTTCTGGTTGATGAGGCCGCGAAAGGTCGTGCCCTTGTCATCGATCGGCATGTCGGCGATCTTCTTGAAGCTGGGCTCCAGCTGGCCGAGGCCTTCCATTGTCGTCTGCGGGCGCGGAAATTCTTCCTTGTCGAGAACGACATTGCCGTCATCGTCCTTCACCGGAACGACGGACTTGTCGAACCGGCCCTCCTCGATGGCGCGCGCGGCTTTTTGCTGGCTGTCATAGCCCATGCGGTCCAGCGCCTCACGGTCGATGCCCTCCTTGGACGCGATGGCGTCGCCGCAGACGCCTTGATGAGACTGCGGATGCACCGCTTGCAGGCGATCATTTCCCGAACCCATCATCGCGGCACCCAGCCCGGCGGCCATTTCCTCGCGACCGCGGTCGGTCGTGTAACTCATCATTTCGGTACCGCCCGCGACCACGAGATCTTCCATCCCGGACATGACCTGCGCCGCCGCGAAGTTCACCGTCGTGATGCCGCCGCCGCAGAAGCGGTCGAGCGTCGTACCGCTCGTCTTGATGTCGTAGCCCGCATCGAGCGCCGCCATGCGGCCAAGATCGCCGCCCTGCTTGCCCTTTTGTGTGGAGGTCGACCAGATGACGTCGTCGACGTCCGCCGTGTCGATGTCATTACGCTCGGCGATCGCCCTTAGAACGGTCGCGGCCAGATGCTGCGGGTGCATGTGGGCGAGCGCGCCCTTCCCCGTCTTGCCGATCCCGCGCGGGGTGCGAACGGCGTCGATGATATAGGCTTCGGCCATGATGTGATCTCCCGGAAATAGGTCCCCCTTCATGTGCGGGTCGGGTCCGCCGGGGCCAAGCTGCCCCTGTTGCTAGGCGTCGCTACACGCGGACGGGTGACCGGGCGCGCCGTCCTGCGAGATGTCCGCCCGCCGCCATCAAGATGGCGATGACGGCGGCGAAGGCCGGGACGGTCGCGTCGATACCGAGCATTCGGTAGATTATTGCACCAAGCGCCCAGGCGAACGCGGCGAAATAACCGATTGAGCCGCCGATGCGTTTCAGGACGATGGCAGCGACAATTCCGCCAATGACGGCAGTTCCGGCCACCCAATAGACGGGCGCGATCCCTGCCCCATCGAAGCCGCCTTCATTCGACAACCAACTAGCGGCGTTTGCAATCGTCGCAGCCGTCGTCCAGCCGCCGAACAGGCCGATCGCGAGATGGACGAACAGGAGGCCGCCGATGCCACCTGCGCCGCCAGCGGTGTTCAGACGTTCGAGCGCGAAGCCCAGGGAGACCGCGACGAACAACAGGACTGGTACCGTCCAGAATACGAGCCCCCAGATCGTCGCGATGACCGACCAGAGCGACGTTCCGGCCATGGCGGCGATGGTGTACCAGCCGATGCGTGCGAAGACCGGATTGGCGCGCTGAGCGGGCAACGCCTGGTAGATGCCGTAACCGATCATCAGGGCGAAGATCGGTCCCCATATCGAAAAGGCATATCCAGCCGGGGTGAAGAGGTTCGGCGATTCCGCAGAGCGGGTCCCTTGATCCGCGCCGATGCCGAAGGCCGACAGGCCGGACGCCCCGATCTGGACTACAGGCAGAATGAGGTTGAGGGCGATGCGCATCGTGCTGGCGGTCATGCGAGGGAAACGGATGTGGTGGTGGATCGCTCCCTAGCGCTCACCTTTCAGAAATTTCGAGCGCTTCCCGGCAACGGCCAGAAGGACGGTTGCTACGATGGCGGCCGGAAGGATCAGCCAGAGCTGACCGTCGTCCGCAAGCCATTCACCCGCGAGGGCGTAAAGGGGCGCGAGAATTGCATTGGCCGCCCCCGTTGCCGTCACGAACTTCCAGACACTCATCCGCGCGAGGCCGCCCGCAATTAGCATCATTTCGCCGAGGACAGGAACCGGGCGAGAAACGAACATGATGAGCCAGCCCATCCGTTCCGCCCTCGCCTCCGCCATGGCAAGTTCTGGCGCAGACATGAACCGCCGCGCGAGCGGACGCGCCGCGTAACGCCCGATGGCGTAACCGAGAAGCGAGGCCAACATCGTGCCGCACCAGATGGCGAGCGTCGCCACCTCCCATCCGACAAGCGCGCCCGCAAACGCGCCAACAACGAGGTTCGGCATCGAGATGATGACATCGATGGCGAAAAGTGCCGTGACCGCCAGGAACGCCGACATCGGATCTGCGGTGGCCAAAGCCTGAAGTCCACTGGTGATGCGCTCGGCAAAGGGTGCCGTGAAGAGGATTGGGACAAGAACGAACGCGAGTGTGAGAAGCGCAGGACGCAGCCACCGAAAGCGTGGGGAGGCCGGATCGTCAGTCATCTGGCTGCCCTTTTGCGGGGCTGCCCGAACGGCGTCCAGCTTCTAAGCCGTCTCCGGAATCGCGAGAGGGAGAGCCGCACATGTCCGACGAAGTCCTCACTGAAGTCGACGGCAACGTCATCATCGTCACCATCAACCGTCCGGAGGCGAAGAACGCTGTCAACAAGGCTGTTGCCGAAGGCATTGCCGCGGCGATAGACCGACTGGATGGCGAAGACGGCCTGACGGTCGGCATCTTAACCGGCGCGGGCGGCACTTTCTGTTCAGGCATGGATCTCAAGGGCTTCCTGAAAGGCGAGACGCCCACCGTGAAGGGTCGCGGCTTCGGCGGCATAACCGAACAGCCACCGAAAAAGCCGCTGATCGCCGCGGTCAACGGCTATGGCCTCGCGGGCGGCATGGAGCTGGCGCTCGCCTGCGATATGGTCGTGATGGAAGCGGGCGCGAAGATGGGCATCCCGGAGGTGAAGCGAGGTCTCGCCGCCGGCGCGGGCGGCCTGATGGCGCTGCCCGATCAGATCCCGCCGAAGATCGCCATGGAGCTGGCGCTGACGGGCGAATTCATATCGGCCGCCCGGGCCTATGAGCTCGGTCTCGCCAACCGGGTCGTTGACGGCGATGCGCTCGAAGGGGCGAAGGAACTTGCAGCGACCATCGCCGAAAACGGCCCGCTCGCCGTCCGTGTGTCGAAACAGATCATGGTCGAATCACGAGGCTGGCATCCTGTCGAGCGCTTTGAGAAACAAGCGCCGCTTCTGGCACCCGTCTTCACCTCCGAAGATGCCCGCGAAGGCCCGACCGCGTTTGCGGAGAAACGAAAGCCAAACTGGAAAGGGCGTTAGCCGCCTCTCTCAGAGCGCTGAACAACGACCCGATCAATTAGGAGCCCATCCATGAAAACCCGCATCACCGAATTGTTCGATATCGAGCACCCCATCATTCAGGGCGGCATGCATTATGTCGGCTTTGCCGAACTCGCCGCCGCCGTCTCCAATGCGGGCGGTCTGGGCATCATTACCGGCCTGACGCAGCCGTCGGCCGCAGCACTCGCCGACGAGATCGCGAAGTGTAAGGACATGACCGACAAGCCGTTCGGCGTGAATCTGACATTCCTGCCTGTGGTCAACCAGCCGGACTATGAGGGCATGGTGAAAGCCATTATCGCAGGCGGCGTGTCGGTCGTGGAAACGGCTGGTAACAACCCGTCTATGGTCCTGCCGCCGCTGAAGGATGCAGGCATCAAGGTCATCCACAAATGCACCAGCGTCCGGCACTCCCTGAAGGCGCAGTCCATCGGCTGCGACGCGGTTTCGGTCGACGGATTCGAATGTGGCGGCCATCCGGGTGAGGACGATATTCCGAACATGATCCTCCTGCCCCGCGCGGCCGACGAGCTGGAGATTCCTTTCGTGGCCTCGGGCGGCATGGCGGACGCGCGCAGCCTCGTCGCCTCACTCGCCATGGGCGCGGACGGCATGAATATGGGGACGCGCTTCATCGCGACGAAGGAAGCGCCCGTACATGACAATGTAAAGGCGGCGATTGTTGCCGCGTCGGAACTCGACACGCGCCTCGTCATGCGCCCCTTGAGAAACACGGAGCGCGTGCTGACAAACGAGGCCGTCGAGCGTCTTTTGCAGAAGGAAAAGGAGCTTGGCGACGATCTCGAGTTCAAGGACATCGCCGAGGAGGTCGCGGGTGTTTATCCGAAGATCATGAAAGAGGGCACGATGGATGCCGGTGCCTGGTCCTGCGGCATGGTCGCGGGCCTGATCGACGACATCCCCACCGTGCAGGAACTGGTCGACCGTATCATGGCAGAGGCCAACGGGCTTGTTCGTCAGCGGCTCGAGGGCATGCTGGCCGCTTAAGTCGTCTCCGCCGTTCTCGTTCGATCGACGAGAGCGGCGCAGATTGCGAGCAATGTGAAAGCAATCAGCGCCGTCATTGCGGCGTCCACCTTGTCGGCGTCTGGGTCGGCAGGCGCGTGGCTGGCCGCCTGCACTGCAAGCAGCAATACAAAAAGCAACCACGGCGCGACTTTGCCGAGAGCGTTTTTAGCATTTGTGTTTCGGACATAGAGAACGACACCCGCAAAGAGCAGTGCCACCTCAAGCAACTGCGACCAGAAAAGCGACGCCCACAGTGCGAAACCGACTTTGGGTCCTCCGGGCCAAAGCGCGAGATCGGGGGCGTGGACAGTGAGGTCGGTGATCCAGTGCGAGAAGACGACCGCACCGACGATGATGCCCGCCGCGGTGGCCCAGCGACCGCCCGTGAAGGCCGCATACGCCGCGCCTGCCGCCGCCGCCCAAACGAGGACGGCGACAAGACTGTGGGTCCAGGGCATGTAAAACAGGTCGTAAGCCGACGCCTCAAGGAAACCGGGGACGATGCGAAAGTCCTCTATGCCGATGAGGACAAAACCGAAGAAGGCGAAGTCGACCAGTTGCGCGGCGACGAACAAGGTGCCGAGCGGCACGGCGGGCTTCACCGCGCGGGCGGCGAAGGCGGCGGCATAATGGCCAGCGAACATCGACGTGCCTCCCCAAACAGCCGCCGCTTTCCGCTAAATCTCTCGCGTCCAAAAGAAAAGGCCCCGCCGAAACGAGGCCTTTCCAGTCGGCTTGAGTAGTCGGTTACGCTGCGAAGCGCGTCTCCGTCTGATGCTTGCGAGCTTTGTCATTGGCGCTTTCGCCAAAAATCGCGCTCGACATCATCTTCAGAAACGACCCCGTTCCCGCTTCCCAGAACTCGGCGCGACCGAGATCCATACGGATGAGCGTCAGCTTCGGGTCGTCGCGACCGTCCTCATACCAAGCAGACACCATTGGCGACCAGAACTTGTCGATCTTCGCCTTGTCATTGTCGACACTCAAACGGCCGTGCACGGTGGCGAAGAAATCATGTCCCTTCGACGTAAACGACAACATGGCGTCGCGCCCATTTGAGAGGTCGCGAACGAAACTGTTGTCGGTCGTCGTGAAAAAGAAAATCTGGTTGGCATAGTCATCATCGAACTGCGCCGTCATCGGCTGCGCGTGCGGAATGCCATCGGTCGTTGAGAGCATGACAAACGGACTGTCGTCCAGCTTGCTCCAGAACTGATTACGAAACTCAATATCGGTGGTCATGTAGGCGGTAACTCCTTCTGTTTGCTATAGTCCTTCAACGAGCGCGTGCCGGGTTCGTTCCGTTGACGTCGGCTGATGCTGTGAGGATCTCGAATGTCAGAAGGCTTGCCGCCCGGCCTTTCCCATCGATCATCTTGTCCGTTTCAATGTGACCGACGTCTGCACCCAAATTATCGCGAAGGCCTAGATCGATGCGAGCTATATCCACCCTCAGCCGCTCGGTCAGATCATCGACGGCATCCTCGTTTCCCACGATGGAAATGACGACTGTGTTGCAGTGATCGCGAAGACCGTTGCTGGGACGCTCTTCGCGCCAGAAACCATGAATGGCGAGAGCAGGCACCTCGACGTCGCTGTCGGACATCGTTCCGGCACCGCCTTGGCCCTGCGCGTCGTCGAGCAATCCGAAAAGCAAACCGAGCCGATCTGGAAGAAGGCT